>JACCTJ010000068.1 GCA_013812485.1 Thermoleophilaceae bacterium | reverse complement strand
AGAGAGAAGGCCAGCTCACACGGAGATTTCTCGCACAAGAACCCGCTGGCAGTGCGCCGAAAACGGGCAGGGTGGCAACGAAAGTGGCAACGCGCTGAGCGTTTGGGCTGCTCTGGCGCGTCCTGCGACGCGCTGAGGCGCTCGGCGCGTCGGTCTCGGGGGCTGGATCCAATCCGAGCCGTCCCAATACGACCAGGCCGGTGAGCCATCGGGCGACTGGTAGAAGCCCGATGGAGCGTCGGCGCTATGCGGAGTCCGATGCTCAGTCCATTCCGAGCCGGTTCAGTAGCGTTGGCCCTCCCGCTCCGCGTCGCTGTACCACCCTGGTGGAGCGGTCACTCCACTCCTCCTCTTGAGCCTCCCAGCATCGAGGCCAGCGTAGCGCCGTGGCCGCGCGCGTTCAATCATTCCTCGCGGCTCGGATAGAGCCGCACTACTTGCTGTTACGTCGTCTTTGCGCCTACCCGCAGCCCGTGTTGTTCCCGCAGCTCGAGCACGTGTAGCAGGACCCCGTGCGCTGCATCATCCCCCCGCACTGCCCACACGCCGGCCCGAGGTCGAGGCCCTGGAGCTTGGCCGGCAACACGGGCGGCTCGTCGGTGAAGGCCTCGGCCGCCGCTCGGGTGGTGGCAGGCGCGGAGGGCGCGGGCACGTGCTCGGGCGGCGAGCCGCCGGGTGCGGACTTCGCCTGCGAGGTGCGAGCGGGCGACGCCTTCGCGGCTCCTCCGCTCGCGGCGCGGTTGCCGCCGTTGCTCGCACCGCCGTTCCCGCCACCGTTGCTCGCACCGCCGTTCCCGCCACCGTTGCTCGGCCCCGCAGTGTCCCCGCGCATGAGCGCCTCCTGCGCCATCTTGCGCGAGCGGACCTCCGGCGTGAGGATGCCCAGCTCCTCCTGCGTGTCGACATCGAGGAAGCGCGAGGCCAGCCAGCGCATGATGTAGTCGGGCATCGACTTGGCGAAGGGGATCTCCGGGTTGTTGGTGATGCCCTCGGGGTCGAAGCGCATGTAACAGAACTTGCGCACCAGCGTCTCGAGCGGCACGCCGTACTGGAGCGAGATCGAGATCGCCGTGGCGAACGAGTTCATCATCCCCCGCAGGGTCGAGCCCTCCTTGCCGATGTCGGTCAGGAAGATCTCGCCGATCGTCCCGTCCTCGTACATGCCGGCGGTGATGTAGCCCTCATGGCCACCGATCGAGAACTTGTGGGTGATCGACTGGCGCTCGCGCGGCATGCGCCGGCGGAAGGGCTTGGGCTCGGGCGGCGGGGCGAGCTCGACGGCCGCCTCGGCCGCGGCGTCCTTGTCCTGGCCGGCGTCGGTGCGCAGCGCCTGCGCGGTCTTCGAGCCGTCGCGGTAGATGGCCAGCGCCTTGACGCCGAGGTGCCAGGCCTGCAGATAGGCGTCGGCGATGTCCTCGACCGTGGTCTCCTGCGGCATATTTACGGTCTTCGAAATCGCGCCCGAAATAAACGGCTGGACGGCACCCATCATGCGGATGTGGCCCATGTGCGAGATCGCGCGCTCGCCGACGGCCACGTCGAACACCGGCAGGTCTTCGGCCTTGAGCGCCGGTGCGCCGACGATCGTGCCGTGCTCGTCGATGTGAGCCTCTATCTGCACCCGCTGCTCCTCCGAGTAGCCGAGCGTCTCGAGCGCGAGCGGCACGGTCCGGTTGACGATCGTCATGTGGCCGCCGCCGACGAGCTCCTTGAACTTTACGAGCGAGAAGTCCGGCTCGACGCCGGTCGTGTCGCAGTCCATGAGGAAGGAGATCGTGCCTGTAGGAGCGAGCACGGTGGCCTGGGCGTTGCGGTAGCCGTGCGCCTCGCCGAGCTCAACGGCCTCGTCCCACACTCGGCGGGCCGCGGCGAGGACCTCGCCGTCGCCGAATCCCTCGGGGATCGCGTGGGCCGCGTCGCGGTGCTTGCGCATGACGAGGTTGTGCGGCTCGCGGTTCTCCACGTAGCGCGCGTACGGCGCGATCGCCGCGGCGACCTCGGCCGAGCGGCGGTAGGCGCGCCCGGTCATGAGCGCGGTGATCTCGGCGGCGAGCGCGCGGCCCTCGTCGGAGTCGTAGGGCACGCCGTTCGACATCAGCAGCGCGCCGAGGTTCGCGTAGCCGAGCCCGAGCTGGCGGAAGTCCCGCGCGTTGCGGCCGATCTCCTCGGTCGGGTAGCTCGAGGGCCCGACGATGATCTCCTGCGCGAGCAGCATCGTGTCGACCGTGTGCTCGAAGGTCTCGACGTCGACGGTTCCATCCGTGCGCCGGAACTTCATGAGGTTGATCGACGCGAGGTTGCACGCCGAGTCGTCGACGTGC
>JACCTJ010000051.1 GCA_013812485.1 Thermoleophilaceae bacterium | reverse complement strand
TCGGGAGTCGAGGTCTTGAGCGAGAGCGCGTGGATCGGACCGCCGATCTCGGCGCCGAAGATGGAGTAGACGAGCTGGTGCTGCTCGATCCGCGAGAGCCCGTCGAAGCGGTCGGAGACGATCTCGGCGCGGAAGTGATCGCCGCCGCCGGTGAGATCCTGCACCTCGGCGCGGGCGCCGGGCAGCGCCTGCTCGATCCTGTGCTGGAGCTCGTCGGAACTTGGCATCGAAAGATCAGGTTAGCGAGGTGTGGAGGCGGTACAATGAGTCTCACCATGGTCACCCTCACAGACTTCGCCGCCGAGAAGGTCACCCAGTTCCTCGCCACCCAGGAGGCCGGCGACGACGCCGGTCTGCGGGTGGGCGTGCGCGGCGGGGGCTGCTCGGGCTTCCAGTACGCGCTCGCCCTCGACGAGCGTAAGGAGGAGGACCAGGTCTTCGAGGATCACGGCATCCGCCTGATCGTCGACCCGGCGAGCCTCGAGTACGTCGACGGCTCGGTCGTCGACTACACGGAGAGCCTCATGGGCGCCGGCTTCGAGGTCAAGAACCCGAACGTCGTGGCGGCGTGCGGGTGCGGCTCTTCGTTCCGCGTGGCGGACGAAGAGGCGAGCTGCGGCTGAGGTCGGTGGTGCCGGCCCGCCGAGGGCTCGGGCACTACAGGCGGGTCGGAGGCGGACCCGCGGGCGGTGGGTCCTCGGCCTCGGGGTTCGGCTCGTAGGGATCTGAGTCGGCGTTCGGGTTCGGCTCGCCCACCGGCTTGTTGAGGCGGTGGTGAGGCGACTCCGAGCGCCGCTCCTCGGGATCGACCGGCTCGGGCCGCTCCTTGGGCTCGAGCGGGCGGTCGGCGACCTCCGCGGGATCGGCGGGGCGTTCGTGATGGCGGAATCCGCCGGGGCGACCCTTCTTGGAGTTGGACATGGCGAGGTCCTACCCGTGCGAGGGCAGCGCGACACCGCTCCCTCAGGGCTCGTTGTCGAGTGAGCGCCACAGGTACAGGCAGGCGAGGGTCCGGTGCGGTCGCCACGGCTCGGCGATCAGCTCGAGCTCGGCTGCGCCCGGCAGCGACTCGAGCTCGTAGGCGCGCTCGGCTCCGCGCCGGATCCCGAGGTCGCCGACCGCGAGAACGTCCGGCCGGCCGAGATGGAAGATCAGGAACATGTCCGCCGTCCAGCGCCCGAGTCCCTTGACCGCGGTCAGCTCGGCGACCACGGCGGCGTCGTCGTGCTCGGCGAGGCGGTCGACGGGCAGGCGGCCGTCCTCCACGTGGGCGGCGAGGTCGCGCAGGTAGGCGACCTTCGAACGAGACAGACCGACGGCCCGGACGACCTCCGGGTCGGCGGCGAGCAGCTCGGCCGGGGCGGGCGTGCTGCCGCCGAAGAGGGCGAGCAGGCGCTCGTAGATCGCCCGCGCCGCCTTGGTCGAGAGCTGCTGCCCGACGATCGCCCGCAGGAGCGAGCCGTAGGCGTCGTCGGGGCGCCCGCGGCGGCGCTCGGCGAGGCTGAGCGGCCCGAGGCGCCCGACGAGCGCGGCCATCACCGGGTCGGCCGTGCGCAGGTGCGCGAGCGCTGGGTCGTCGGAGCGCGCTGCGACGGCGGAGGCGACGCCCGCTGCGGGCCGAGCTCCGCCTGAGCCCGATGGGGGCGCGTCGTCCCGACGAGACGGGTCCTCGTCGCTCAGGCGATCGGCTCCGCCGGACGCGACGGCCCCAGCCGGGCGAAGAACCCCTCCTCCTCGCGCCCGAGCTCGGTGGCCGGCGGATCGCCGAAGAGCCACTCGCGCGCGATCCGATGCCAGTTGGCGCGGGCCTCGACCTGTCCCAGGACCGCGAGCGTGAGTGCCTCCATGCGCGTTGCCAGCATGCGCTCGGGGGGGAGGGTGGCGCGGCGCATGAGCGGCCAGTGCTCAGATCGCATGTCGCCCATGTCGATCAGGATCTCGCGCACGCAGTCACCGTCGATGGTGATCTCGCGGTCCTCGCGGTACCAGGCCGTGACCGCCTCGAAGTGGGCGAGCACGCGCTCGGGCGTGACCTCGGGGTCGTCGGCGGGGTAGAAGCGCATGGCGGTGAGCTCTCGGTAGAGCTCGTCAGCGTCGCCGGAGAAGGCGAGGCGGAAGATCGCCAGCTCGCGCTCGACCCACTCGCGCGGCACCTTGCGGGTCATCCCGAAGTCGAGGAAGGCGACGCGCCCGTCGTCCATGAGCCGGAAGTTGCCCGGATGCGGGTCGCCCGAGAAGTGGCCGACGCGATAGAGCGACTCGAAGAAGAAGCGGAAGACGGTCTCGCCGAAGCGGTCTCGCTCGGGCTGGGTGAGGGTCCTGACCTCCTCGAAGCCGATGCCCTCGGCCCACTCGGTCACGAGCACGTGCTCGGTGCAGAGTTCGGTCACCACGTCGGGGATGTACACGAACGGGTGTCCCTTCCACGCGCGCGCGAAGGCACGATGCGACTGGGCCTCGTGCTCGTAGTCGAGCTCCTCGGTGAGGCGCTCGCGGACCTCGGTCGACATCGCCTTCACGTCCATCCCGGGGGCCATGCGCTTGGCCGCGCGCAGGAGCAGACCGAGGTTCTGGAGGTCGGCGCGAACCGCCGAGCTGACGCCGGGATACTGGACCTTGACCGCGACCTCGCGGCCGTCGTGCAACCGCGCGCGGTAGACCTGGCCGATAGAGGCCGCCGCGACCGCGTCCTCTTCGAACTCCGCGAAGTGCTCGCTCAGCTTGTCGCCGAGATCGTGCTCGATGACCTTGCGCATGTCCCGGAAGGACACGGAGGGGGCCGAGTCACGCAGCTCTGCGAGCTTCTGCTGGATGCGCTCCGAGGCCTCGGGCGGCAGCGCTCCGGTGTCGATGAACGAGGCGACCTGGCCGACCTTCATGGCGGCGCCCTTCATCGAGCCGAGGACCTCGACGATCTGCTCGGCGGCCTCGACCTGGCGGCGCTCGGCGGCGACGCGACGGCCCTCTTCCGAACGAGTCAGGTTGGCCGCCTTGGTGGCGTAGGCGCGCGCGGCCTGACCGCCGACCAGCGAGCCGACCTTCGCGGTGCGTCGCACGCGCCCCGTCGGCATGCTCTTGTCGGCTCTGTCTGCGCGCGCCATGGTCCTACAGGGTACGGCGCTCGGCACGCGAACGGCTATGCCTCGGCGCGGGCGTGCGTCCCCGTAGCGGTCGCAGGCGATCTTGGAGCAGCCCCACCGGCGCGCGTCTCGTCAGCCCCTAAGCTCCGCCGGCCATGCGCCTCGTGACCTACGACGCCGGAGACGGGCCCCGCGCCGGCGCCCTCCGCGACGGCGAGGTCGTCGACGTCTTCCGGGCTCTGGGCGGCGACTCGCCGGGTGGTCCCGCGAGCGTGCGCGCTCTGCTCGAGTCGGGCCGCATCGATGACGCGGCCGCAGCCGTGGAGTCCGCCGACGCGCCGCGGACGCCGCTCGAGGCGGTCAGGCTCCTGCCGCCGATACCCGACCCCGACAAGCTGATCGGGATCGGCCTCAACTACCGGTCGCACGCCGAGGAGGCGGGGCTCGACCCGCCGGCCACGCCGACGTTCTTCGCCAAGTACCGCAACTCGCTCGCGGCCCCCGGGGCCGAGGTGGCGCTTCCCGCCGCGAGCGAGAAGGTCGACTACGAGGCGGAGGTCGCCTTTGTGGTCGGCCGCCGCGCCCGCGACGTCGGCGAGACCGACGCGCTCGGCCACATCGCCGGCTACACCCTGCTCAACGACCTCTCGGCCCGAGACCTTCAGTTCGCCACCCCACAATGGATGCCGGGCAAGGTCTTCGACGGATCGGCTCCCTGCGGGCCGACTCTGGTCACCCCCGACGAGGCCGGGCCGCCTGAGGCCATCGAGATCGAGCTGGTGCGCAACGGCGAGACCATGCAGGCCGCCTCGACGGCCGACCTGATCCACTCGATCCCGTCCCTGCTCGCCTACCTCTCAAGCCTGATGTCGCTCGAGCCCGGCGACGTGGTGTTCACGGGCACGCCCGCGGGGGTCGGCAGCCTTCGCAGTCCTCGCGTGTGGCTCGAGCCCGGCGACGAGCTCGCGGTGGTCTCGCCTCAGCTCGGGCGCCTCGAGACGCGGATCCTCTGAGCGGCCAGCGACGGCGCCGCACACGCGGCGATCGCCTCTGTTATCGTATTGCGCACCAAGTCAGTCGACAAAGTTGCAAAGGGCGGACGGGTGCAAAAGCTGCTCATACTTGGAACGTTCGGGCTGATCGCCCAGCTCGTCGACGGAACCCTCGGGATGGCCTACGGCGTCACGACCACGACGCTTCTGCTCACCGTGGGAGCCGCCCCGGCGATCGCATCCGCGACCGTGCACCTCGCCGAGGTCGGGACAACGCTCGCATCAGGTACGGCGCACTGGCACTTCGGCAACGTCGACTGGCGCACCGTGGGGTTGATGGCCGCGCCCGGCGCAACAGGTGCGTTCATCGGAGCCATCGTGCTCAGCTCGCTTTCGGCCGAGATCGCCGAGCCGTGGATTGCGGCAATTCTCTTCTTCCTGGGCCTCTACATCCTCGTCCGCTTCTCGCGTCGGCGCCAGACGCCGAAGCCCAAGCCCGGCCACGGTCGCCTGCGCGCGGTCTTCCTCGCACCTCTCGGCGCCTTCGCCGGCCTGATCGACGCCATGGGCGGCGGTGGCTGGGGGCCAATCGGCACGTCGTCGCTGCTCTCGTCTGGGCGCCTCGAACCGCGCAAGGTCGTCGGATCGATCGACACGTCCGAGTTCCTGGTGACCGTTGGCGCCTCAGCCGGCTTCCTGATCTCGCTGAGCTTCGTCCAGATCAACGTCGGCTGGCTCCTCGCGTTGCTAGTCGGAGGGCTGATCGCCGCACCGATCGCGGCATGGCTCGTGCGCAAGCTCCCGGCGCGGATCCTCGGTGCCGCCATCGGAGGATTGATCCTGGTCACGAACACGAAGACCTTCGGCGAGGCTGTCGGAGCGCCGAGCGGGGTTCTCGTGGCCGCCTACGTCGTCTTCATCTCGATCTGGCTGGCTGCGATTGCCTCGGCGGTGGTGGCGGTGCGCCGAGACGTTCGGGCGGTGCCGCAGCCGGCCTGAGCCTATGAGTTCGCGGTCGGTGTCGCCGAAGACCCGGGGGCCCCAGGCCCGCCGGGGTCGGTCCGCACCTCCGCGGCCGCCGGAGCGAAGCCTCCGCGGTCTGGTCCTCTACTTCCTGAAGCTCGGCAGCGCAGGGTTCGGCGGCCCGATCGCGCTCGTCGGCTATATGCACCGCGACCTTGTGGCCGAGCGCCGCTGGTTCTCGGAGGAGGAGTACCGCCAGGCGCTCGCCGTCGGGCAGACCATGCCCGGCCCGCTCGCCGCTCAGGTCGCGATGTGGCTCGGCTACCTCGAGCGAGGGGCGCTCGGCGCGGCGGCGATCAGCGTCCCGTTCATCCTGCCGCCGTTCCTCATCGTCACCGGCGTGGCGATCCTCTACGCGAAGTATCAGGGCCTTCCGGTCGTCGGCGCCCTGTTCGTGGGGGTCGGGCCCGCGGTCCTGGCGATCGTGGCCATCGCGGCGGTAAAGCTCGCCAGGTCGACCAACGAGCGGGACCCCGTCCTGTGGGTCATCGCCATCATCCTCTGCCTGGCGACCGCGCTCGCAGGCACGGAGATCGTGTGGCTCTTCCTCGCGGCCGGCGCCTTTGGGGCCATCTATTACGGTGGCGGCCTGCCGCGCTTGGCCCGGCGCGCCGCGGGATTCCAGCCCCTCGCGCTCGTCGCCTCGGTCAAGGGCCTGGCGCTCGCAGGTTCGGGCGCCTCCCTCGGGGCACTGGCCCTCTTCTTCGTCAAGGCGGGCGCCTTCACGTTCGGGTCCGGCCTGGCCATCGTGCCCTTCCTTCAGCAGGGCCTGGTCGAGGACTTCGGCTGGCTGACCCAGAGGGAGTTCGTCGACGCGGTGGCGATGGGCCTCCTGAGCCCGGGCCCGGTGGTGATCATGGCCACCTTCGCCGGCTACCTGGTCTTCGGGATCGTCGGTGCCGTGGTGGCTACAGCGGCGGTCTTCCTACCCGTCTTTCTGTTCGTCGTCGTGCCCGGTCGCCTCGTGCGCCGATACGAACGCCACCCGCGGGTGATGGGTTTCGTGAAAGGCGCGACCGCCGCAGCGGCCGGCGCGATAGCCGGCGCGGCAATCCTGATCGGCGGGCAAACCCTCACCGGTCCCCTCTCGGCGGCGATCGGGCTGGTCGCGCTCGCGCTGCTCCTCCAACGCTGGCTGCGCGTTCCCGAGGCGGCGGTGGTCGCGCTCGGGGCGGCCGCGGGGCTGGCGCTCGCCTGAGCTCGGGCGGCAGCGCCCTCCGAGACCTCGAGCAGCGCCTCGAGCGGCCCGAGCGCGGTCTTTTCCCGCGTGTGCCGGCTTCCTCAGGCCTGCCCCTCCACCGCCCCCGGCACGCCTGTATTCGTCGAGTACTTCGGCTGTAGCCGCATCTCCGGCCGGATGTGCTGCACCGCCTGCGCCACCGCGATCGCCGACTCCGCGAAGCCGGTCGCGATCAGCTTGAGCTTGCCGTCGAAGGTGGTGATGTCCCCCGCGGCCCAGACCGCGTCCATCGACGTGTGCATGAGCTGGTCGACGACGATCGCGCCCTTCGAGATCTCGAGCGGCCATTCCTTGAGCGGGCCGAGCGCGGTCTTGAAGCCGAGCATGAGCAGGATGGCGTCGCACTCGAGGTCGACGACGTCGTCCTCGTTCTCGGAGTGGAAGAGGGTGACGCGCTCGACCGCTCCGTTCCCGGCCACCTCACGCACCTGGTAGGGGGTACGCAGGTCGACCTTGCCGGCCGCGGCGGCCTCCTCGATCTCGCGGACCGTGACCTCGTGGGCGCGAAAGCCCTCGCGGCGGTGGACGAGGGTGATCGACTCGGCCGTATCGAGCAGGTTGATCGTCCAGTCGCAGGCCGAGTCGCCGCCGCCGATGATCACGACCTTCTTGCCGGCGAAGGCCGCCTTCTCACCGACGAGGTAGTGGGCACCGCGACCCTCCCAGGGATCCATGTCGTAGTCCGGCAGCTTCTTGGGCTCGAAGGCGCCGTGGCCGCCGGCGATGATCACCGTGCGGGTGAGCAGGTCGCCGTGATCGGTCTTGAGCCGGAGGATCTGGCGCTCGGGATCCTCGGGGTCGGGCTCGTACTCGATCCGGTCGGCGGTGGTCTCGAGGTGGACGGGCACGTCGAACTGCTCGAGCGCCTGGCGCCGCAGCTGCTCGACGAGGTCCTTGGCCAGCACGCGCGGGTAGCCCGGCACGTCGAAGATCCACTTCTCGGGGTAGAGCGTGGTGAGCTGGCCGCCGAGGTCGGGCAGCGAGTCGATGATCCGGCAGCTCGCCTCGCGCATGCCGGCCCAGAAGGCGGTGATCAGGCCGACCGGCCCGGCGCCGATGACCGTTATGTCGCGGACGTCGGTGTCGAGCTCTGTTCTGCCGGGCGGGCCGCCCTCGGGGGCCTTGCCGTTTCCGTGCTGGGTCATGGCGTTGGTGTCAGGTCAGGGTCGGGGGTCACTGCCGTAGCCTCGCCGTCGAGTGCGTTCAGCGCGCGCTCGACCGAGGTCGATATGCAGGTGAAGATCGGCGTCTCCGACGCGGTGTAGAGACTCGATTCGGTGCCACGCAGCTCGTGCACCAGGTCGAGGAACTCGCCCGGGTCGTCGGCGTCGAAGGAGACCAGGAACTCCTGGTCGTCCAGACCATAGCTGTAGGCCGTGTTGATCTCGATCGTGGGGTGGCGGCGGCCGACCTCGATGTGGCCGCGCATGATCCGCATCCGCTCCTCCCCGGGCAGGCGGTACCACTCGCGCTTCTTCCACATCGGGTAGACGATGTGGAAGCGCTTCTCGGAGCCCTCGCGGGGAGCGAGCGGTGAGGTCTCGTCCGGGGGCGTGTAGGGCGAGGGCTTGGTCATGGCCAGGTACGAGTAGGGGATCGTCGCCCAGTGCATGAGGCCGCTCTGATTGAGAACGACGTGGAGCTCGTGGATCGAGTCGAGGCTGGGGGAGACCGCCCGGACCATCAGGTCGGCGTCGCCGCGCGTGCCCACCAACGAGTAGGTCCGCAGGAACTGGTCCTCGGCGAAGTCGAGGCAGGCCGCGGCGAGCTCGCGCTTGTCCTGGGCGCGAGCCTCGGCGTGCTGGCGACGCCACGCGGGATCGAGCTTGAGGAAGGTGAGCTTGACGAAGTTGCGGTCGGCCACGAAC
>JACCTJ010000045.1 GCA_013812485.1 Thermoleophilaceae bacterium | reverse complement strand
TCCTTCTACGCTTCTGCCCGCAGCCTCCAGATCGGCAACGGCGTCGAGGTGATCGCGCTCACCTCCGTGGCCGCCAACCTCGCCGCGATCATCGGCGGCATCATCGTCTTCCACGACCCGATCGGGTCGGGCCCCGCCGGCATCACCGCCCGCTTCCTCGCGTTCTGCCTCGTCATCGTCGGCGCGGCGCTCATGCCCGCCCCGATGCGCGCTACTCCCGAGGCGGGCTAGCGCGACGTGACGGTTGGAGGTGGCGCGCGGAGACTATGCTCTCGCTCGTGATGGACACGTAGCGATGTCAGAGACCCCTTCGAACGGTGACGCCGGCTTCACGCGCGTAGCGATCGTCAACCGCGGCGAGGCGGCCGTACGCCTCATCCGCGCTGTGCGGGAGCTCAACCTGGAGCACGGCTTCGGGATCAGGACGATCGCCCTCCACACCGAGGCCGAGCGCCAGGCGATGTTCGTGCTCGAGGCCGACGAGGCCGTTCTCATCGGCGGGGAGAAGAGCCCCTATCTCGACCACGGCGAGCTCGAGCGGGCGCTACGCGAAAGCGGGGCCGACGCGGCTTGGGTCGGCTGGGGCTTCGTCGCCGAGGATCCTGCCTTCGCCGAGCTGTGCGCCCGCGTGGGCGTTGTCTTCGTCGGCCCGCCGCCCGACGTCATGCGCCGCCTGGGCGACAAGGTGGGGGCCAAGCTGTTCGCCGAGCAGGCGGGCGTGCCGGTGGCCGCCTGGAGCCGCGAGCCGGTCGAGACGGCGGACGACGCCGTCGAACACGCCCGGGCGATCGGCTATCCGGTCATGATCAAGGCCGCGGCCGGCGGCGGCGGGCGGGGTATCCGCGTGGCCGCTTGCGAGGCCGAGCTCGCGCCGGCGTTCGAGGGCGCGCGGGCCGAGGCGCTCCGCTCCTTCCCCGATGCGACGATCTTCATCGAGCGCCTGGTCACCGGCGCGCAGCACGTCGAGGTCCAGATCATCGCCGACGACCACGGCACGGTCTGGGCAGCGGGCGTCCGGGACTGCTCGATCCAGCTCCGCAACCAGAAGGTGATCGAGGAGTCGAGCTCCCCGGCCCTGAGCGCCGAGCGGGAGGACGAGCTGCGGGCTGCGGCCGTCAAGCTGGCCCGTTCGGCCGGCTATCGCAACGCCGGCACCGTCGAGTTTCTCTATGAGCCCGACGAGGAGGCCTTCGCCTTCCTCGAGGTCAACCCCCGTCTTCAGGTCGAGCATCCCGTCACGGAGATGACGACGGGGCTCGACCTCGTGAAGCTCCAGCTCCACGTGGCGCGGGGCGGAAGCCTGGAGGGCGAGCCGCCGCGCGCATCCGGTCACGCGATCGAGGCCCGGCTCAACGCCGAGGACCCCGAACGGGGCTTCGCCCCCGCCCCCGGGACCGTCGAGCTCCTCGGGCTGCCGTCCGGGCCGGGGGTGAGGGTCGAGACCGGCCTCGCCGAAGGCGACGCCATACCCACCGAGTACGACTCGACGATCGCCAAGGTCATAGGTTGGGGGCGGGACCGCGCGGAGGCGAGAGCGCGGCTGCAGCGCGCGCTCGCGGAGACGACCGTGGTCGTGCGTGGGGGGGCCACGAACAAGTCGTTCCTGCTCGACCTGCTCGAGCGTCCGGAGATGGTCGCCGGCACCGCCGACACCGGCTGGCTCGACCGCCTGGTCGCCTCGAACGGCCACATCCCCACGCGCCACGGCGACGTCGCTCTGCTCGCCGCCGCGATCGAGGTCTACGACTCCGAGCAGGAGCTCGAGCGCCGCGGCTTCTATGCCGCCGCCAGTCGCGGCCGGGCTCAGGCCGGCCACGAGATCGGCCGGACCGCCGAGCTCCGCCATCGCGGGCAGACCTACCGTCTGGCAGTCGCCCAGACGGGCCCGCGTCGCTACAAGATCGAGGCCGAGGGCGCGACCGTCGACGTGGAGGTCGAGCCGCTGCGTCCCTTCGCGCGCCGGCTTTCGGCTGGCGGGCGAGCGCTCAGGATCGACTCCGTCACCGACGGTCTGGATCACCTCGTGGAGGTCGAGGGGGTCGCCCACCGCGTGTCTCGCGACGAAGGGGGCGTCGTCCGGGCCCCGGCGCCCGCGCTCGTCGTGGCCGTGAACGTGGCCCCGGGCGACGAGGTGGAGGCCGGATCGCCGGTCGCGGTCCTGGAGGCGATGAAGATGGAGATGACGATCGTGGCCACGCATGCCGGGAGGGTGCGGGAGGTCCTGGTTGCGGGCAGCGTCCACGTCGAGGGGGGAGCGCCGCTGGTGAGCGTCGAGCCGCGGACCGTGGAAGACGCGGCGGCGCCCGACGCACCGCGGATCTCCTTCGGCGCGCTGGTGAGCCCCGCCGAGTCCGGCCCCCGCCTCCGCGCGCGAGAGCTCCTAGATGCCCTGCGCAGCCTGATCATGGGCTTTGACGTCGATGAGGAGGAAGCCCGCCGGCTCGTCGCCGAGTTCGAGCGGGCCCGAGACCAGCTGCCTCCCGACGACCCCGAGGTGCTCCACGGCGAGCTCGAGATCCTCACGATCTTCGCCGAACTGGCTGAGCTCTCTCGCAACTGGCCGGCGACGGAGCGGGAGGAGCTCGAGGAGGAGGAAGGCGAACGCGTCCGCAGCCCCCGCGAGCACTTCCGCACCTACCTCCACTCACTCGACCTCGAACGCGAGGGTCTGCCCGAGACGTTCCGGGCCAGACTCACACGCGCGCTGGCCCACTACGGCGTGCACGATCTCGAGCGGGGGCCCGAGCTCGAGGAGGCGGTCTACCGGATCTTCCTTGGCCACCTGCGCGCGCCGTCACAGGTTCCGGCAGTGATGGCACTCCTCGACCGCCGTCTCCAGCACGCCGAGGCACTGCCCGAGCGACTGAGGGAAGAGTTCCACGAGACTCTCGACCGGCTGATCGTCGCGGCGCAGCTCCGCTATCCGGTGGTGGGCGAGCTCGCCCGCAGCGTGCGTTTCCGCCTGTTCGACCAGCCCGTCATCGAGCAGGCCCGCGAGCAGGTCCTGGCCACCGTGCGAGAGCAGCTCAGCTACCTGGCCGCCCATCCCGACGCCCCCGACTACGCCGACCGCATCGAGGCGCTCGTCGCAAGCCCGCAGCCACTCATCCGGCTCCTGGCGGAGCGGATCGGCGGGGAGGAGGGCCACGAGCCGATGCTCGAGCTCCTCACCCGCCGCTACTACAGGATCCATGCGCTCGAGGAGGTGCGCCCGCACGTCCGCGACGGACGGCAGTTCCTCACCGCCCGTTACGCGGCCGACGGGCGAGATGTTCAGGTGATCACCGCGCTGACCGAGGCCTCGGAGCTGCCCGCGGCGGCCACGGCCGTCGCCGCGCTCGCATCTGAGGCCCCCGGCTCGGAGGCCGTCGTCGACTTCTACCTCTCTTGGAGCGAGCCGCCGTCCGAGACCGACGCCATGGCCACCGAGCTTCTCGCAATCATCGACGCGGCGGAGCTGCCCCCGACGGTGGCAAGGGTGGTGGTGGCGGTGAGCGGCCGGGCCGGGGCCGACGTCCATTACTTCACGTTCCGCCTGGGCAATGACGGCTTCCAGGAGGAGCGCGTCACCCGGGAGCTTCACCCGATGATCGCGCGCCGGCTGCATCTCTGGCGACTCTCCAACTTCGACCTCACGCGGCTGCCGGCGGTCGAGGACGTCCACCTCTTCCATTGCGCCGCCCGCGAGAATCCGTCCGACGAACGGCTCGTGGCGCTGGCCGACGTGCGCGATATCACCCAGGTGCGTGACTCCTCCGGCCGGCTCACCGCCCTGCCCGAGCCCGAGCGCGTCCTCGCCGCATGCCTCGACAGCATCCGCCGCGCCCAGGCCCAGCGCCCTTCCAACGGGCGGCTGCACGGAAATCAAGTGCTCCTCTACGTCTGGCCGCCGATAGAGGTCCCGCTCGACGAGCTGCTCTCGTTCACCCGGACGCTGGCTCCGCTGACGACCGGGTTGGGTCTCGAGGAGGTGTCGATCGAGGCGCGCGTCCCCGCTCCGGCCGACGGCGACCTGCGCCACATGGCCCTCGGCTTCTCCTACCAGGCCGGCGCGGGGGTCACGCTCTCCGTTACAGAGCCGCCGACCGAGCCTTTGTCGCCCCTCGACGAGTACGCCGAGAAGGTGCTGCGGGCGCGGCGCCGTGGGCACGTGTACCCGTACGAGCTGATCCCGCTCTTGACTCGCGCGGGCGGGACGTTCACCGAGTACGACCTCGACGAGGACGGCCGCCTCGTGCCGGTCGAGCGTCCCTTCGGCGGCAACGCCGCCGGAATCGTCGTCGGACTGGTGCGGACGATCACCGACCGCTACCCCGAGGGGATGGCTCGCGTCGCCATCTTCGGCGATCCGACCAAGGCGCTCGGATCGATCGCCGAGCCCGAGTCCGTTCGGATCATGCGGGCGCTCGACCTCGCCGAGGAGATGCAGGTGCCCGTCGAGTGGCTCGCCGTGTCGGCCGGAGCGGCGATCTCGATGGAGAGCGGCTCGGAGAACATGGACTGGATCTCCCGGGTGCTGCGCCGCCTGATCACGTTCACGCAGGCCCGTGGCGAGGTCAACGTCGTCGTCACCGGGATCAACGTCGGCGCTCAGCCCTACTGGAACGCGGAAGCGACGATGCTCCTGCACACGCGCGGCATCCTGGTCATGACGCCCGACAGCGCCATGGTGCTCACCGGCAAGCAGGCACTCGACTACTCGGGCGGCGTCTCGGCCGAGGACAACTTCGGGATCGGCGGCTACGACCGGATCATGGGTCCGAACGGCCAGGCCCAGTACTGGGCTGAGGATCTGGCCGCGGCGTGCGAGATCCTGTTCGCCCACTACGAGCACACCTACCTCGCACCCGGCGAGCGCTTTCCGCGGAGGGCGCCGACGACCGACCCCGTCGACCGCGACGTCCGCACCTTCCCGCACCCCGCTCCCATCAGCGACTTCCGAACCGTCGGCGACATCTTCTCGCAGGAGACCAACCCCGAGCGCAAGAAGCCCTTCGACATCCGCACGGTGATGCGAGCCGTGGCCGACCAAGACCACCCGCAGCTGGAGCGCTGGCCGGCGATGGCTGCCGCCGAGAGCGCGGTCGTCTTCGACGCCCACCTGGGCGGCCATCCGGTGACCATGCTCGGCATCGAGTCCCAGCCGCTCCCCCGCAGCGGCTTTCTGCCCGCCGACGGGCCCGACCAGTGGACGGCGGGGACGCTCTTCCCGCGCTCTTCGAAGAAGGTGGCCCGGGCCATCAACGCCGCCAGCGGTAACCGACCCGTGGTGGTGCTGGCCAACCTCTCGGGCTTCGACGGCTCGCCCGAGTCGCTGCGCGAGCTGCAACTCGAGTACGGGGCCGAGATCGGCCGTTCTGTGGTCAACTTCGACGGCCCGATCGTCTTCTGCGTCGTCTCTCGCTACCACGGAGGTGCCTTCGTCGTCTTCTCCGGGACGCTCAACGACAACATGGAGGTAATCGCCGTCGAGGGCTCGTTCGCCTCGGTCATCGGCGGCGCTCCGGCGGCCGCGACCGTCTTCGCGCGCGACATCGGCAAGCGCACCGACGCCGATGAACGTGTGGTCGAGCTCGAGGCTCGGGTGGACCAGGTGGACGACGACGAGCGAGCCCGGCTACGGGCCGAACTGGCCGAGGTGAGGGCCACGGTGCGCTCGGAGAAGCTCGGCGAGGTGGCGGACGAGTTCGACGACGTCCACAGCGTGGAGCGGGCGCTCCGCGTCGGTTCGATCGACGCCATCATCCCTGCTGATCGGCTGCGGCCCCACGTCATCGAAGCAGTTGAACGAGGCATCCGGGGGACACTGGAGAAAAGGCAAGCAGCCACCGGCTCCACAGCTCGCGACGGCCTTACTCTTTGACCGTGGTCGAGAGGCTCACCTCATCCCCTGCCGACGCTGCCCCGAGCGGGAGCGGACCCGCGGCTGAGGACCCGCTCGATCGCGAGACCGAGCTGCTCTCCGAGCTGCTGGGTGAGGTGGTGGAAGAGCAGGAGGGCGCCGAGCTGTGGGACGCGGTGCGCGGCCTCCACGCAGACGCGGCCGCCATCCGCGCGGGTGACGAGGAGGCCGCCGAGCGGCTGATCGCCGGGCTGCGCCAGTCCTCCGACGCGGCGCTGGCCCCCTTCATCCGCGCCTGCGCCATGCAGCTCGCGCTCGCCAACATCGCCGAGGGACGCGAGCGCGTGCGCGAGCGGCGCCGCTACGACGGCGAGGTGGGCGGCCAGCGCGAGTCGCTCGCCGAGGCCGCCCATAGCCTGCGAGACGAGGATCCTCGACGCGTCGCCGCACTGGCGTCGGAGCTCGAGGTCGAGCTCGTGCTCACCGCGCACCCCACCGAGGCCAGGCGGCGCTCCATCCTCAACCACCAGCGCCACATCGCCGCCGCGCTCGAGATCGTGCAGGACGATCGCCTCAGCGCGTCCGAGCGCGAGGAGGCGAGGGGACAGATCCGGGAGACGCTCGCCCTGTGGTGGCAGACCGACGCGGTGCGGCGGTTGCGCCTACGCGTGGAGGACGAGGTCCAGAACGTGCTCTTCTTCTTCGAGGCGGTGCTCTTCGACGCCGTGCCGGCGCTGTGCGCCGAGGTGGCACGACGTCTCGGCGGCGATCCGGCCGCCGTGGCCACGCCGGTGCGCTTTGGGTCGTGGGCCGGGGGCGACATGGACGGCAACCCCGCGGTGGACCCCGACGGCTTCCTTCCCACGCTCGAGGCGCACCGGCGGCTCGCCCTGCGGTTGCTGCGCGACCGAGTGAGCGCGCTCGCGCTGAGCTACTCGCAGGGCGCCGACCATCTGCCTGCCGGCCTGCCCCTCCTCACCTCGCTGGAGCGGGATGCGCACGAACTGCCTCGCGCTGCCGGGGCCATGGGCTCGCGCCTGCGCGCGGAGCCGTTGCGCCTCAAGCTCAACTTCGTCGAGTGGCGGCTCGCCAACACGCTGGAGCCCGGTGACGATCCGGGGTACGGGTCACCGCAGGAGCTGGCGGCCGACCTCGAGCTCGTCCGCGCGAGCACCGGCTCGTCGGACGTGTCGAACGGCGCCATCACGGCGCTGCTGCGCCAGGTCGCCTGCTTCGGGTTTCATCTCGCACGCCTCGATGCGCGTCAGTCGGCGGGTCCGCTGCGGGACGCCGCCGCTGCGCTGCTCCCCGGGCTCGCGGGCGCGGACGAGGAGACACGCCAGAGGCTCTTGACGGAAGCCCTGCTCTCGTCGGAGGCGGGCGCTGGGGAAGCGTCGGAAGCGGGCGACGAGGTCGAGCGCGTGCTGCAGACCTTCGAGGCTCTCGCGCGCGCCGGCGTGCGCTTCGGCCCGGAGGCGCTCGACACGCTCGTAGTGTCCATGGTCGAGAGGGCGTCGGACGTGCTGTGCGCGCTGTGGCTCGCGCAGCGCAGCGGCGCGACCCACCTGAGGGTCACGCCGCTCCTCGAGACGGTCGACGACCTCGACCGGGCGGAGGGGACGCTCGAGGCCCTGTACGCCAACCCGGCCTACCGGGAGCACCTCGACGCGCGGTCCGGCGCCCAGGACCTGATGCTCGGCTACTCGGACTCGGCCAAGGACGCGAGCTTCCTGGCGAGCCAGTGGGCGCTCTACCGGGCGCAGGAGAAGCTCGCCGCGCAAGCCGAGACCCACGGCGTGACTCTCCGCTTCTTCCACGGCCGCGGTGGCTCGCCCTCGCGCGGCGGAGGACTGTCCCACGCCGCCATCCTCGCCCAGCCGCCCGACACGGTGCACGGACGCATCCGCATCACCGTACAGGGCGAGACGATCTCGGCCCGCTACTCGGACCGCCAGCTCGCCCTCCGCTCGCTCGAGCAGACGGTGGCCGCGGTGATGCTGGGGACCGCATCGCCACCCGCTCGCGCCGAGGGCGCCTTCCGTGAGGAGATGGAGGCCATAGCCGGGCGCTCGCGCGCCGCCTACCACGCGCTGGTGAACGCGGACGAGGACTTCATGCCCTTCCTGACGCAGATCACTCCGCTCAACGAGCTGGCCGGCCTCAACATCGGCTCGCGGCCCGCCTACCGCGGCGGCGCCCAGGACATAGAGGGCCTCCGCGCCATCCCCTGGGTCTTCGCGTGGACGCAGAACCGCCTCGTGCTGCCCTCCTGGTACGGGGCGGGAGTCGCGCTCGCCGAGGG
>JACCTJ010000040.1 GCA_013812485.1 Thermoleophilaceae bacterium | reverse complement strand
AGCTGCACGACCGGCACGTGCAGATGCGCCAGGCGGTCCGCGTCGAGCGAGCCCTGCACGTCGCCCTCGAGCACGCCCGCGCGCACGCCGTCGAGCTCGCCGAGCGCGCGCTCGAGCAGCGTGGTCTTGCCGGCGCCCGGGGCGCTCATGAGGTTCACGACCGCCACCGACTCGCGATCGAAGTCGTCGCGGTTGGCGCGCGCAATCGTGTTGTTGGCGTCGAGGGCGTCCTCGACGACTCTGACCTTCGTCCGATGCAACCCGGCCTCCTTACATGTTGCGGATGTTCAGGTAGCGCCTCAGCTCTGGAGCCTGGGTCGCCCCGAGGGCGCCTATCCCCCCGATTACCAGCAGCGCAATCAGCTTACTCATGCTCTCCCCTCCCCTTCGCTTGAACTCTGCTTGATCAGATCGGCGACCAGCGACTCGACGAGCTCCACGGCCCCGTCGATCGCCGCCGCCACGGGCTCGCTCAGCTCACCCACGAGATCCTCGTCGCTGTCGCCGCTGAGCCGGGTCCGAGGCTCGCAACCGACGACGAGCAGCCGCTCGGGCACCGGTCCCAGCTCGCCGGCGAGCCGCAGGACCTTGACCGGGTCCATCCCGTGCGTGTCGAGGCTGAGCTCGTCCTCGTCGACGTCGGGTTCGATCACGTACAGCGTCCCGGGCGCCTGCCCCCGGGGGACGGCGTCGACGAAGACCGCCGCGTCGTAGTCGTCCCCGAGTGCGTAGACGAGGTCCATGCCGCGGATGCCGAAGTCGGCGACGTCGACGCCGGCGGGCAGCTCACGCTCGCCGAGGCGGCGGGCCACCTCGACCCCGAAGCCGTCGTCGCCGAGGAAGACGTTGCCGATCCCGGCCACGAGCACGCGCGTACGCGCGGGCCCCGGCGCGCCCGCGACCGCGAGCGGCTCGACCTCCTCGAGCGAGAAGAAGAAGCGGTGACCGGGCTGGCGGCGCTCGCCCATGTCGCGCCCGGGATCGTCCTCGATCACCACAGCCACCGACATGTGGCCCTCGAGGTTCTGATCGAGGCGGTCGACGATCGCGACCTTGCCGTTCAGGGCCTGGTCGAAAATGTCGCCACCGGCGCGCGGGCGCAGGACGACGCGCGAGCCGCGCCCGATCTCCACGCCCGCGACCGCCGCGATCCGCGGGCGAGGGCCCTCGACCTCATCCCAACCGGAGGCGGGAACGCTCATCGCACCACCCTCAGGTCGCGCACCGCGCCGTGCAGGCTCATCAGCTCCTCGTTCGAGAGCGCCTCGGTGCGCTCCAGGATCTCACGGGTCTTGGGGTCGGAGTCGCGCATCTCGGCCTTCTCCTCGTCGGTCAGGGCGAGGATGTTGAGCACGAGCATGCCGTCGATCTCGCCCCCGTCGAAGAGGTCGCCCGGGCTCTCGGGCGCGATCTCCGGATAGTCGGAGAGGATGATCGGCGAGGAGAGGATGGTGCTGCGGTCGCCCTCCTCGCCCGCGAGCACCGGCCAGGTGCCGCGGTTGCGACACGCCTCGGCATCGGCGCGCAGCCCCTCGGGCGGGTCGGTGAGGGACACGAGCTCGGCCCCGCTGGCCTCCACCACCGTGTGGGTCGAGCAGAACGTGCGCCGCATCGCCGCCTCGCGCGTGGCGCCCCGCCACGGTGTCGCGTTCTCGATCCGCACGGTCAGCCGGTGCAGGCCCTCGCGCAGGCCGTGCGCGGTGATCTCGATGCTGCCGGCGAGCGGCTCCCAGGAGCGCACGAGCGCACCGGCCGGCGCGCCGTCGGGGTGGTGCAGCGGCTCCTCCCGGCGCTCTGCGGGGATGTCGATCTTCAAGACGTGGGGTTCGACGAAGGCGTCGAGGCGCATCTGCGGCCCGACGAACTCGCGCTCGGCCGCCTCGTCCCACGCCAGGTGGCGCTCCTCCCCCACGGTCAGCGCGTCGACGAGCTCGAGCTCACCGTCGGCCGTGCGCCGGGCGACCTCGCGCTGGACGACGTGGAGAAAGCGCACGCTGACGGCGACCTTCGCGTCGGGCTCACCCTCGACGAGGACCTCGGTCTGCATCGTCGCGGCATCGTCCGGGTGCGACTCGCTCCAGCCGCTCGGGTGCACGCCGCCGAAGGTCCAGCGCTGGTGGTTCTTCATCGCCGAGCGGCGGTAGGGCCAGAGGACGTAGCCCTCGTAGAGGACGGCGTCGGCGATCTCGCGAACCCGGTCCACGGCTACCCGGGGCCCTCTGCGCTCTCGGCCCGATCGAGCAGGGCGTCGAACGCGGCCTCCCAGCTCACCAGGGTGTGGCGGGCCTTGTAGGCGACGAGGCGGTCGAAGCGCTCGCGGCCCACGCGCAGCCACGCACTG
>JACCTJ010000036.1 GCA_013812485.1 Thermoleophilaceae bacterium | reverse complement strand
CGTACGTGTCGTGACGACACAGGGTCAAACGCGTTTGACGAGGCCGTCCCAGCGCGCTGACATAAACGTCAACGACCGACGACGGCGAGGGTTGGAGTCACAGCCGGTCGAGGCTGTGCCGGGAGAGCGGCGATGAAGCCGGAGCGCCATCGGAATCCGCCGGCGGGCGTGTGCGCGGAAGGAATGCGGGCACCGCTTGACCCACGGGCGGCCGAGCGCGTCGGCCGTCCTAAACCTCTTGCCGAACGGCGTCTGAGCGCGTTCACTTGAACGCAGCGCAGGGCACATCGCCAAGCGGTAGCCCCCACGGAGAGGAAGCGGTTTGAGCAAGGCTCGCAAGACGGCGAAGGAGAAGGTCGAGAAGCGGGGCGACGGGGTCAGCTTCGTGGCCGGGGTGAACGCGGTCGTGACCGGCAACGTCGGCGAGGATGGGAAGACGTCGACTTCGAGCGCCACGAGCCATCAGCGCATCGTGCAGCGGTCGGGTCGAACGGTGACCCATACCGAGCACCACACCGAGAGCCACGCCGATGACGACGCCGATGAGCCCCTCGACCCTGCCGAGCTCCAAGAGGAGGAGGCCAGGGAGCTTCCCCACCGAGAGGGCACGTATGAGCTGTTGCAGGAGGAGGCCGACGCCGAGGCCGCCCGCGAGGACGGCGAGGCGCCGGAGCCGACTCCGAAACGGCTCGAGAGATAGGCAAGCAACAAAGGAGTACGACATGTCCGACGAGAAGAAGATCGAAGAGTTCGAGCAGAAGGCCGAAGAGGCCAGGCAGGCCGGCGAGGAGCTCTCGCAGGAGGAGCTCGAGGCTCAGGCGGGCGAGAACCTGCCCGACCGCGAGGCGATGTCGCTTGTCGACGCCAACGTGGCCGCGCCGGTCAACGCCGCCGTGGCCGCGAACATCCTCTCCGACGATTCGACGGCGACGGCGAACGCCGAGCAGAACGTCGACATCGACCAGAGCAACAACTAGTCACGTTAACGCCGCGGTGGCGGCTAACGTGTTGGCCGACGGCTCGGAGGCCACCGCCGACGTGCGACGCAGGACGCGGACATCGACCAGAGCAACTAGTCGGAGAGCGTCTGGTCCACCGAGTCTGAGGAGGGCGGTCCCACGGCCGCCCTCTCTCGGCTCCTACGAAGTCAGTCAGAGGACTACGAGGGATGGCGACCGAGACCCGAGATCGCAAGTCTGTAGGTAACGGCGCCGGCCCCGGCGCGGAGGTCCCCAAGCTGTCCGAGGGCATCGAGCTGATCGGCGAGTACGAGGGCTCGGGCTTCAAGGAGGCCCCGTACATCGCCCGTCGTGGCGACGGCCAGGTCATCCAGATCTCGCACCTCCTGCACTCCGTGGCCGAGAATTCGGACGGAGAGCGCAACTTCGGCCAGGTCGCCGAGCGGGTGAGCGACGACATCGGCCGCAAGGTGAGCCGCGACAACGTCCGCTTCCTCGTCGAGAAGAAGCTCCGCCCGATCGGAGTCCTCGCCGCCGCGGACGGATCCAGTCCCAAGCTCAAGCGCCCCGATGCGCTGCTGGCGCTCAAGTTCCGCGCCGCGCTCATCCCCGAGGGCGCGGTGCGCACCGTCACGACGATCTTCCGCCCACTGTTCTTCCCGCCGGTCATCGTCGCCGTGCTCGCCGGAATCGTCGCCTTCGACATCTGGTTCTTCTTCGTGCACGGTGTGGCCCAGTCGACGCGCGTGCTGCTCTACAACCCCGCGCTGCTCCTGGTGGTCGTGGGGCTGGTGGCGCTCTCGGCCGCCTTCCACGAGTGCGGGCACGCGACTGCGTGCCGCTACGGGGGGGCGAAGCCCGGCGTCATGGGCGCGGGCATCTACATCGTCTGGCCCGCCTTCTACACCGACGTCACCGACGCCTACCGGCTCAGCAAGGCCGGGCGCCTGCGCACCGACCTCGGCGGGGTCTACTTCAACGTGATCTTCTCGCTGATCACCGCGGGGGTCTACTACCTGACCGGGTTCGAGTGGCTGTTGATCCTGATCCTGCTCCAGCACGTCGAGATCCTGCACCAGTTCCTGCCGTTCCTGCGCCTCGACGGGTACTACATCATCAGCGACCTCACCGGAGTGCCCGACATGTTCGCGCGCATCAGGCCGACGTTGCGGAGCCTGATCCCGGGCCGCAAGATGGACAAGCGCGTCGAGGAGCTCAAGCCCTGGGTGAGGGTCGTGACCTCGGTCTACGTGATCGCCCTGGTGCCCACTCTGCTGGCGGTCTTCGTGCTCATGCTGATCAGCGCGCCGCGCATGTTCGCCACCGCCTGGGACTCGTTCTTCGTGCAGGTCGGCAGGCTCTCGGTCGCGTTCTCCGACGGCAAGGTCCTCGCCGGCGTGGCGGGCATCGTGCAGACCATCACGCTCGTCCTCCCGGTGCTCGGGATCACGCTGACCACCGCACGCAGCTCGAAGTCGCTGGGCCTGGCCGCGTGGTCGAAGACTACGGACCGCCCCAAGGCGCGAGGCGCGCTCGTGGCGGCCTCCGCCGCGGGCCTCGCGCTGGCTGTCTTCACCCTGTGGCCCAACGGCGAGTACCGCCCGATCCAGCCCGGAGAGAGGGGCACGATCCAGGGCGGTCTAAAGCAGGTCAAGGAGATCCCGACAGGGCGCCCGGGACTCACCACGGAGCGCCAGAGCGAGCTCGGCGGGGCGCCGCTCTTCAGCAAGACCGGTCAGGATCCGCTTTCGGCGCGACCCGCCTCCGGGCCCGAGGGCACGCCGTCTCGCGGCCAGAACGGCCCGGCCCGCCCCGGAGCGGGTGGGAGCTCGCCCGACCCCGGCTCAGGTGACCGTCCCGGCGGCTCGCGCTCGGGCCGGCCCGACTCGAAGGGATCCCCTCGCAGCGGGGCCGGCGGCGGCGAGCCCAGTGGCTCCGGCGGCGGCACAGAACCCCGCGGAACGGGCGGCTCGAATCCGGGCGGCTCGGACCAGGGGGGCTCGTCCGGCGGCTCCGGCGCTGGGACCGAGCCTGGGGGCGGGACTCCGCCGTCATCTGGCTCGGGCAGCGAACCGCCGCCTGGATCCGGAACCCCAACCCCACCCCCATCAGGAGGATCCACCCCGTGAGCGAGTTCGATCGTAGAGGCGGGCTGACGCGTGTCCGCGCCGAGGGGCGACCGAGGCGGCACCTGCGGCTGCTCACGGCGATCCTCGCCGCCCTGGCCCTGGCCCTTCTCGCGCCGGCAGCATCTCTAGCCGGCGAGGACCGATCGGGCCGCAGCGGCGACAACGCCGCGCAGGCCATCAACGAGAAGGCCGGGTCATCGGTCTTCGACTTCGCCTTCTCGATCCGCCGGGTCGCGGGCGACGTGGTCGACGAGCAGAACTCGGCCGTGGCCTACGGGAGCTGCGTCGAGTGCCAGACCGTGGCCATCGCGCTCCAGATCGTGCTGGTCGAGGGCGTTCCGGACAGCGTGACGCCGACCAACGTCGCGATCGCCCTCAACGAGGAGTGTCAGGCCTGTACGACCGTCGCGCTCGCCTACCAGTTCGTGGTGGGGCGCGGTGGTCCCGTGCGCTTCACGAAGGAGGGCCGCCGGCGGTTGGCGGAGATCCGGCGCGAGTTCGAGAGACTCGGACGGTCCGGCCTCTCGGCCGAGGAGCTGACGACCCGGGCGAAGGACCTCAAGGATCAGGTGGCCGACGTGCTCGCGACCGAGCTCGTTCCGGTGCGCGAGGGCGACGATGACGCCGGAGAGGGCGATGGCGACGATGCCGGCTCCCTAGGCGGCGACCGCGGGGACGAGGACGGCGATCGCGGCAGCGGCAAGGGCTCCGGCGACGGTGGTGGCTCGAACTCCGGCGACGACCAGGGTGGCTCTGGATCCGGCACGGGAAGCGACCGCGAGCCCTCGACGCGTGACGGCGCCCCGAGCGGCGGCTCGGGAGACAAGAGCGAGCCTGGAGGAGCGACGGGCGACGGGTCGTCGGGCGGTGGCGGTTCGCCGCCGACGCCCAGCGGATCGGCGCCCAGCGGGGGAGCGTCCCCGTAGATGGCGGCCGTGGAATCACACACCTAATGGCGAGGACGCGACGGCCGCGGCTTGCAGCCGTCGCGGCCGTTGCCGCCCTCTGCGGCCTCGCGCCGACCGCGTGTGGCGGGGAGGCTCCGGGAGAGGTCGTCGCCCGAACTCAGGACAATCTGGCCCGCATCCGCAGCGGCGATCTCGACGCAAAGCTCGTGATCGCGGCGGAGGGTCCGAAGCGGACCGGCGCGACCGGATTCGAGCTGCGCGGCCCCTTCGAGCTGGCACGGTCGGCCGGCGACCTGCCGAAAGCTCGGATCGCCTACACGCAGATCGCCGGCTCACGACGCGCGACGGTGACGCTGGTCTCCACGGGTGAGCGGGCTTACATCGAGGTTCGCGGCAAGGCCTACGAGCTCACATCCGACCAGGAGCGTCAGCTGCGCGAGGCGGGCGGCCCCCTGGGCGGCGGCTCGGGTTCGGGCACTGGCGGCGCCACGGCCTCGCCCACCGGCTCCCTCGACCTCGCGGCCTGGCTTCGTGAGCCCGATCTGTCGGCCGGCGAGCGTATCGGCGGAGCCGAGACAGACCGCGTAACCGGCGAGGTCGACGTGGCCCGCGTCGTGACCGACGTGCTTGGGGCCGCCGAGCGGCTCGGTGTCTCCGGCGAGGCTGTGGGGGGCGGAGCGCTGCGCGGAGCGGGCGACGAGCGGCTCGACCGAGCCCTCGCGGCGAGCTCGATCGAGTTACTGACCGGCCGGGAGGATCGCCTGCTTCGGCGGCTCCAGCTCGGCATCAAGCTCGACGCAAAGGCGGCGGCGGGGGGCGGCGCCTCGCTCGGGGACGTCGAGGCGGTTCGTGTAGACCTCGAGCTCGCCATCGAGCGCCCGAACACCCCGGTGCGCGTCGACGCGCCGCGCGACGCCAGACCGGCCTCGGAGCTCAGCTCTTCCTCGGGCTGACCCAGCGCGCGCGGCCTCTCGATCGGCGTCCAACGCGGGGATAGACTCGGGCCGCCGTGACGCGGCTCTCCTCCTACTTCCTGCCGACTCTGAAGGAGCCGCCCGCCGACGCGGAGGCGCTCTCGCACCGGCTCCTCGTGCGCGCGGGCCTCGTGCGCCAGCTCGGCGCCGGCTTGTGGACCTTCCTGCCCGCGGGCTGGCGCTCGCACCGCCGCGTCGAGGCGATCGTCCGCTCCGAGCTCGACGCGATCGGCGCGCAGGAGATGCTGATGCCGGTCCTTCAGCCCGCCGACCCATGGGCTCGCACCGGGCGCCTGCCCATCCAGGAGCTGTTCAAGGTCGAGGACCGCAAGGGCGCCGAGCACGTGCTGGCCATGAGCCACGAGGAGGCGATCACCTTCCACGTGGCTCGCGAGTTGCGCTCCTACCGCGACCTGCCGAAGATCCTCTACCACTTCCAGGTCAAGGCGCGCGACGAGCCGCGCCCGCGCGCGGGGGTCCTGCGCACGCGCGAGTTCGTGATGAAGGACTCCTACAGCTTCGACGCCGACCGCGAGGGTCTCGACCGCTCGTACGAGCTCCACGTCGGTGCCTACGACCGGATCTTCGACCGCTGCGGGCTCGAGTGGTACCGGGTGGCCTCGGACGTGGGGATGATGGGCGGCTTCGGCGCGCACGAGTACATGGCGCCATGCCCGGCCGGGGAGAACGAGGTCGCGCTCTCGGCGGCGGGGTACGCGGCCAACGTCGAGGTGGCGAGCGCGACGCCGCGCCCGGTGGAGGGGCTCCCGAGCGCGGCGGATGCACCCGAGGCCGTGGAGACCCCCGGTCAGACGGCGATCGAGGAGGTCTCGCGGGGCCTCGACGTCCCGGCGGCGGCCCTGCTCAAGGCCTTCCCGGTGATCGCGGAGCGACGCGGTCCGGTGCTGGTCGTGCTCCGCGGAGACCACCGCCTGAACGAGATCAAGCTCGCCAACGCGCTCGGCGAGGCGGCCCGGCCCGCGCAGGCCGACGAGGTGGAGTCCTTGTTCGCCTCGGTGCCCGGCTTCATCGGCCCGGTGGGTACGCCGGTGGCAGTGATCGCCGATCGCGCCGTCGAGGGGCTGCGCGGACTCGTCGCCGGGGCCAACGAGGCCGACCGTCACCTGCGTGGCGTCGAGCCCGGTCGCGACTTCGAGCCCGAGTGGGCCGACGTGCGCTCGGTCGAGGCCGGCGACACCTGCCCATCGGGTGCGGAGATCCACCTCGAGCCCGCGATCGAGGTCGGCAACATCTTCAAGCTCGGCATGCGTTACTCCGAGCCGCTCGGAGCGACGTACCTCGACGAGTCAGGCACAGAGCGCCACGTGTGGATGGGCTCCTACGGCATCGGCCTCGCCCGCATCATGGCCGCGGCGGTCGAGCAGGGAGCCGACGAGCAGGGCATCTCGTGGCCGCGGGCCCTCGCCCCGTTCGACATCGAGGTCGTGGCGCTCGGCAAGCCGGGCGAGGAGTCGCTGGAGGTTGCCGAGCGGCTGTACTCGGAGCTCGGGGCCGCTGGCCTCGAGGCCGTGCTCGACGACCGGGCCGCGAGCGCGGGGGAGAAGTTCGCCGACGCCGAGCTGCTCGGGTGTCCCCTGCGCCTGACCGTCGGGCGCAAGGGGATCGAGGCCGGCGAGGTCGAGGCGCAGGTGCGCCGCGGTCGCGAGCGCCGTGCGCTCTCGCTCGAGACCGCGGCCGAGGAGGCGGTGGGGCTGTGGCGCGAGCTCCCCTGACCGTCCGGCGCCTGCTCGGACTCGATCGCTCGGGCGGGCTGCCTCAGGCCGCCCGGCGCGGCGAGCCGCTGCGCCCGTGGACCGTCCCCAACGTCGTGAGCTACGTGCGGCTCGCCCTGATCCCGGTCTTCCTCATCCTCGGGTTGCAGTCCGGCGATGGGCGGGCTCCCGCCGCGGCGATCCTCTACGGCTTCATCGGCGCCTCGGACTACCTCGACGGCCTCCTGGCCCGGGTCACCGGCCAGTACAGCCGCCTCGGCGCCCTGCTCGACCCCGTGGCCGACCGGCTGCTCGTGCTCGCCGGCGCGATCGTGGCCTGGAACTTCGAGCTCTTGCCGCGCTGGGCCCTCGCCGCGCTGGCCGCGCGGGAGCTTTTCATGCTGGGGCTGACCGAGTTCGCCCTGCGGCGCGGGCTCGACCTCGACATCAAGATGATCGGGCGCTGGGCGGTGTGGCCGACGATGTTCTCGATCTTCCTGGCCATGCTCTCGCCGACGCCGATCGCCGACGCCCTGCTTCTCCTCGGGCTCGCGCTGAGCGTCGCGGCGACACTGCTCTACGTGCGCGACGGCGTGCGGGCGAACCGTGCCTGAGCACCCACCCTCAACCTCCGCTTGAGCCAGCGGTATACTGCCGCTCCCCCGACCCCCACTCGAGGTGGAGCATGGACACCTTCCCGGACCTGGGTGCGCTCTCGGACCAGGAGCTGAAGGACTTGATCGAGCAGCTCACCGCTGAGGAGCGCGACGTCTCCTACCGGCGACGGCTGCTGCACGGGAAGATCGACATCCTGCGTGCGGAGCTCGTCAACCGGCTGCGAACGAAGCACGAGGAGGGCGAGCCGATCATCACCGGGGCCGATGTCCGGCAGCTGACCGAGATCCTCGGCGGCCGCAGCGACGCGGAGCCGGCCCCCGAGGAGTAGTGGCCCGATGGCGCGGCCGGAGCGGGGCGCGCTTCACTGCCCGGAGTGCGGGTTCGTCAACCCCGAGGGAGCGAACTACTGCCAGAAGTGTGGCGCCTTCCTCGGTGATGGCCCGCGCGGGGGCGGCGGCGCCGAGGGCGAGACCACGGCGGCCTACCAGGTCGACGAGGCCGGCGAGCTGCGACCAGTCGATCTCGAGCGGGCCGCCGCCGAGGGCGCGACCCTCGTCATCCGCTCGGGCGGCGGGCGCGCGGGGGAGG
Source organism: Thermoleophilaceae bacterium (assembly GCA_013812485.1). GTDB lineage: Bacteria > Actinomycetota > Thermoleophilia > Solirubrobacterales > Thermoleophilaceae > JACCUC01. The sequence goes on along the minus strand of JACCTJ010000036.1, from coordinate 945 downwards.
CCTTCGAGCTGGGCGAGGAGCAGACGCGGGTCGGGCGCAGCACCGAGTCGGACGTGTTCCTCGACGACGTGACCGTCTCGCGCAACCACGCCCTGCTGGTGCGCCGCCGCGACGGCGTCTACATCGACGACCTCGGCTCGCTCAACGGCACCTACATCAACCGCCGCCGCATCGACTCGCACAAGCTCGCCGACGGCGATGAGCTCCAGATCGGCAAGTACAAGCTGACCTACCTCGCGCGATGAGCGCGGGGGTCGACATCCCGCCCGAGCCGCGCCCGGCCGGCAGCGGGTCCGCCGGCGAGGAGGGCGCTCGCCCGACGCCCGGGACCGTGCGCCCGACCGCCACCCCCAGCCAGGCGACCCGGCGCCCCGGCTCCTCGCTCCCGGCCAAGGCCCTGACCATCGGCGCGGTCTGCAAGCAGCTCGAGCGCGACTTCCCAGACATCTCGATCTCGAAGATCCGCTACCTCGAGGACCAGAAGCTCGTCTCCCCCCAGCGCACCCGCGGCGGCTACCGGCTCTACGGGCCGACCGACGTGCAGCGCCTGCGCACCATCCTCAAGCTCCAGCGCGACGAGTTCCTCCCCCTCCGAGTGATCCGTCAGGAGCTGGCCTCGGGCCGAGCGGAGTCCGAGGTCGCGCAGGGGTCCATGCCCGACCCCAAGGCGCTGCGTCGCACCAGCCTGTCCGGTCCGACCAAGGCGGCCGAGCTGCCGCTGTCCGAGGTGCTCGACGACACCGGCGCCGAGGCGAGCCTCGTGCGCGAGCTCGAGGAGTTCGGCGTGATCCGCGGCGAGCGCCATGACGGCGAGACCCTCTACGACGACACCGACCGCGAGATCGTGCGCGCGGTGGCCCAGCTCGCGCGGTTCGGGGTCGGCGGGCGCAACCTGCGCGTCTTTCGTACCTCGGCTGACCGGGAGGCCGCGCTGCTCGAGCAGAT
>JACCTJ010000144.1 GCA_013812485.1 Thermoleophilaceae bacterium | reverse complement strand
GTCCGGGCCCGTGGATCGAGCGGGCGATGGAGAAGCTCGAGCGGACGCGCCCCATCGCCGAGCGCCACGGCCTGACGCTGCTCCAGCTCGCCGCGCAGTGGGATCTCGCGCATCCGGCCGTCCGCTGCGTCGCGCCGACTCTCATCCAGGAGATCGGGACCGGGGCGCGGACGATCGAGAGCAAGCGGGCCGAGCTTGCCGCCACGCCGCGCGAGGTGCTGCTCACCGCCGACGAGGTTGCCGAGCTCCGCGCGCTCGGAGACAACACGGGCTCCATGCTGCTCAAGGGCGCGACCCCCGACCACGACTCCGACGAGATCCTCGCCGACCGCTGGCCGATGGAGCCCGCGCTGGCCGCCGTGGCGGAGCGCTGGGGGATCGACCCCGAGCGCGATCTGCGGCGCCTGCCCCGCTAGGTTCTTCCGCGTGCCGACGCCCCGCTCGCTGTACTCGACCTTCGGGTGGCCGTTGCTGCTGGCCCCGTTCATCCCGCTGGCGATCGTGCTCGACCTCGCGGGGGTCAGCCCGCTGGCGATCTTCGCGGTCTCCGCGCTCGGCGTCATCCCGACCGCGGCGGTGATGGGCCAGGCGACCGAGCAGCTCGCCGAGCGCTCCGGCCCGGGGATCGGCGGCCTGCTGAACGTGACCTTCGGCAACGCGCCGGAGCTGATCATCGCGCTCTTCGCGCTCAACAAGGGGCTACACGAGGTCGTCAAGGCCTCGATCATCGGCTCGATCCTCGGCAACATCCTGCTGGTGCTGGGGGTCGCCATGGTCGCCGGCGGCGCCAAGCGCGACAAGCAGACCTTCTCGCGCACCGCGGCCGGCGCCCAGTCGGCGATGCTGCTGCTGGCCTGCGCGGCGCTGTTGATGCCGGCGATCTTCGAGCTCGTCGAGGGCCAGGGCCTGCCTCAGCCCGACGATGAGCGCATCAACTACGGCTCCACCGTCGAGCACCTGTCTCTGGCCGTCGCGATCGTGCTCGGCCTGACCTATGTCGCCGGACTCCTGTTCTCGCTTCGCACCCATAAGGACATCTTCAACCCGCCGTACGCCGAGGAGGCGCATGAGGGCTTCGGCTGGTCGGTCAGGCGCGCGGTCGCGATGCTGGCGATCGCCGGCGCCGCTGTGGGCGTGGTCTCGGAGATCCTGGTCGGCTCGATCTCAGAGGCGTCGGAGTCGATCGGGATCAGCGAGTTCTTCGTCGGCATCATCATCGTCGCCATCGTCGGCAACGCGGCCGAGCACTGGGTCGCCGTGCTCGTCGCCGCGAAGGACAAGATGGACCTCGCGGTCAACATCGCCATCGGCTCGAGCGCGCAGATCGCGCTGTTCGTGGCGCCGCTCCTCGTCCTCCTCTCGTTCGTCGTCGGGCCCAACCCGCTCGCTCTCGTGTTCAACGGGTACGAGATCGGCGGTGTTCTATTCGCCGTCCTGATCGCGAACTTCGTGACCCAGGAAGGCGAGTCGAACTGGTTCGAGGGCGTACAGCTGCTGGCGCTGTATGCCGTGCTCGGGCTGGTCTTCTTCTACGCCTAGAGGGCGCTCGCGGCCTGCGGCGGGCGGTGCTCCGGCGCCGCGCTCAGCCCTGCCCCGAGGGCTCGAGCTCGGCGACCACCGACTCGCCGAGCCCGGTGAGAAAGCGCACGTCTTCCTCGCCCAGCGCGGGGCGGGCCTCGCGCGCGAGGCAGCAGAGCACGTAGAGGCGGGCGTCGGGGAGCTCGAACGGCACCCCGATCCACGCGCCCACCCCGAAGGCTCTTGCCATGCCGAGGTCCGCCACGCGCTCGTCGTGGGCCGCGTCGGTCACGACGTTGGAGATCCGCCCCTCGAGCAGCCGGTTGCAGAAGGTCTCACCGATCGCCACCGAGCGCCCATCGAGCGAGCCGACGACCGGCCACTCGCCCGCCGACGCGCGCACGATCTCCTGGCCGTCCTCCACCTCGGTGAGCAGGGCGACCTCCATGTCGAGCTGTCCGCGGGCGAGAGCCAGCGCGCCCGCGATGCCGCGCCCGTCCTCGTCGACAACCTCTTCCCCACCCGGGGTCAGGGTCAGACCGCGGCCGTCGGCCCACAGAGCTCCGCCGCAGCCCGGGCACTCGCCGGCCCGCCATCGGTTGCGGGCCATGTAGCTGGTCAGCCCGCAGTTCGGGCACCTGACGTACGGCATCTCGCGTGCCTCTCTCTCCCCTGGCGGTCCGGGCTCGGACGGCCGTGCCGAGGCATGGACCCAGCCGCCGCCCGAAGCGGCGCGGTCGGACGCCGTGGCCGAGCCCGAGGTGGCCGCGGTGCAGGAATGGGCGTAAAGCCAGAGCGCGGCCCGGCGCTCCGAGTCGAGGCCGGCCGTCTCGACGATCGTCGAAGCGATCTTCTCGAGCGTCGCGCCGGCGTCGGCCATGTCGGCGATGGCTTCCCGCAAGCGATCCAAGGTCGGTCTCATGACCTGCTTGTCCCTCCGCGTGTATCGCCCAGTGTAGCCGAACGTTCAGCTCGGCCTGGCCTCCCCCCGGTGGGGAGCTGCTAGCTCGAGCGGGACTCGGCGGGCGTCGGGGCGGGGGCCTGGGGCCGCCCCTCGCCGCCGGACGGCGGGCTCGAGTCGTCCTCTGGCCTTGCCGAGCGGTCGTCGTCCGCGCGGGTGCGCGCTCCCTCGGGGTCGCGGCGGTCGACGAGCAGCGAGGCGACGATCCCCAGCCCGAACAACGCGGCCACGATGGCGAGGCTGGGCAGCGGCGGAATGGTCACGAAGGCCTCGGTCAGCAGCTTCACCGCCACGAACGCGAGCACCACCGCCACGGTCTCGTCTAGATAGCGAAAGCGCCGCACGAGGCCGTCGACGAGCACGAACAGGGCCCGCAGGCCCAGCAGGGCGAACACGTTGCCCATCCAGATCAGGAAGCCGTCGCGGGTGATGGCGAAGGCGGCGGGGATCGAGTCGATGGCAAAGGCCAGATCGGCGAAGACGATGGCCACCAGGCACAGGAAGATCGGTGTGGTGTGCCGGCGCCCGTCGACCTCCACGAACCAGCGTCCGTCGCGGTCGGCGGTGGCGACCGGATAGAGACGGCGGACGACGCGCACGAGCGGGTTGCGCTCGGGATCGACGTTCTCCTCCACCCCGCGGAACATCCGGTAGGCGAGCCACAGCAGCGCGACCCCGAGCACGTAGAGCAGCGGCTCGAACTCCTCGATCAGCGCGACCCCGCCGAGGATGGCCAGCCCGCGCAGCACGAGCGCCGCGGCGATCCCCCAGAAGAGCAGGCGGGCGCGGTGCTCGCTCCCGATCCCGAAGTACGAGAAGAGGAGGATGAAGACGACGAGGTTGTCGAGCGAGAGCGAGCGCTCGATCACGTAGACGGTCGTGTA
>JACCTJ010000026.1 GCA_013812485.1 Thermoleophilaceae bacterium | reverse complement strand
CCGGTACGACGCGGCGGCGGCGGCCGGCGCGCCACCTCGCCGGTGCGCTGGGCGCGCGTGGCCTTGGTCCGCGAGGCCGTGAGCGGGATCGTCGCATCACCGCCGTCTCCGTCGAGCGCCCGGGTGGTGTCGGCGGAGAGCATCTGCGTCGCTTCGGTGACCTCGCCCTGGAGGCCGGCCTCAAGCGCCTCGGCGGCCTCGAGCGCCGAGCCGTAGCGCGCGGCCGCGTCGCGCGCCAGGCACGCGCGCACCGCGCGGTCGAGCTCGATCGGCACCTCGGGGCGGAGGTCGAGGATCGGGTCGATCTCAGCCTCCTGCTGCTTCAGCGCGAGCTCGGTCAGCGAGCTGTACTCGAACGGGAGTCGCCCGGTGAGGAACTGGTAGCCGCAGACTCCGAGCGAATAGATGTCGGAGGCCGGCCCGGCGTCCTCGCCGCGCGCCTGCTCGGGGGAGAGGTAGGCCGCTGTGCCGAGCACCGACCCGAGCTGGGTGACCCGTGACTGCTCGGCCGCGATGGCGATGCCGAAGTCGGCGAGCTTGACCACCCCGGACTCCTCGACGACCAGCAGGTTGCCGGGCTTGACGTCGCGGTGCACGACTCCGGCGCGGTGGGCGTAGTCGAGGCCGCGGCAGGCGTCGCGGAGGTGGGCGACGCACTCCTCGATCGGGAGGGTGTCCTGGTCGCGCAGAAGGTCGGCGCAGGAGGGGCCGTTGACGTACTCCATGACGATGTAGTGGCGGCCCGAGTCCGCGTCGCGGCCGGAGTCGTAGACCTGGACGACGTTCGGGTGCTGGAGCCGCGCTGCCGCCAGCGCCTCGCGGCGAAAACGGGCCACGAAGGTGTCGTCCTCGGCCAGGTGCTCGGCCAGCAGCTTGATCGCCACGCGGCGCTCGAGCACCGCGTCCATGCCCAGGAAGACCGTCGACATCCCGCCCGCGCCGAGCCGCCGCTCGAGGCGATAGCGGCTGGCGACCTCGGTCGGAGTGCTCACGCGGGCGTCTCCCGGGTGGCACCCGGGGCGGTCCCTTCGGTGGGGCGGGTCCCGCCGCCGCCGGGCGGCACAGCGCCCGACTTGCCGCCGCCGTCGTCTCCGTCGCTGCCGCCCCCACCGCCGTTTTCTCCGCCGCCTCCGTCGCTCCCGCCCCCACCGCCGTTTTCTCCGCCGCCTCCGTCGCTCCCGCCACCGCCTCCTCCGCCATCGTCGCCTCCGTCGCCGCCCGGGTCGGGTGCCGTCGGAACGGTGGGCTCCGTCGGCTCGGGCTCGGGCTCGGGCTCCGGCGTGGGGATGGGGTCGGGCTGCGGCACGGGTTCGGGCTCCGGGGTCGGCTCTAGCGGCGCCGCCTTCGGCGGCTCCACGCACTCCGCCTCGATCAGCTCGTCGAGGCGCCCGAGGCCGTCCGCGAGCGTGGTGCGCACGTCCGCGTCAACGTTGGAGGGCAGGTCGTCGATCTCCCGCTCGATCGCGGGCAGCGATTCCTCCCGCACGTCTTTGCACTCGCGCGCATCGACGCGGCGCTCGACCTCGTCGAGCCGCGCCACGATGTCCTGCGCCGAGCTGGCCGGGATCGGCCGACCCTCGTCCGCGCCGCAGCCGACCCCGGCCACGGCGATCCCCGCGAGCGCCAGCGCGACGGTCACAGCGGGCCGCCGCGCGCGCGGGGAAGAGAAGCGACGCATGGAGCGAGCGTAGATCACTGACCCCGGAAGAGCCGATCCGAGAGGGCGCGGGGAAGGCCCGCGACGCGGATGGCGTCGGCCGCCTCGGCGATCGGGTAGTCCACCCGCTTCCAGGTCGCCGTGTCCTGGTCGAGGTCGAGCAGGAGCCAGGCGGCGCGAGGGTCGCCGTCGCGCGGCTGGCCCACGGCGCCGGGGTTGAGCAGCCAGCGCCCGTGGCTCAGGTCGACCTCCGTGGCCTCGGGAGCCTGGCGCCCGCCGGCCTCGCCGCCGTTCTCCCGCCAGAAGCAGAGGGCTACGTGGGAGTGGCCGACGGCGCCGACGCGGGCCTCCATCGCCTCCATGCAGCTCTCGGCCTGGGGCACGGACAGCACGTACTCCCAGATCGGGTTGCGCGGGCTGCCGTGGAAGAGCCCGATTTCCCCCGAGGTGTCCTCGGGATCGAGCTCGGCCAGGAAGTCGAGGCTCTTGTCGCCGATGCGTCCCCGCGTCCACTCGGCCGCCGCCGCCGCGAGGCCGGAGAAGTCGCGGATGTCGAGCTTGCCGAGCACGGCCAGGTCGTGGTTGCCGATCAGGCAGAGATGGCAGCGCTCCTCGGCCAGGGCGACGCACGCGTCGGGCTGCGCCCCGTAGCCGACGAGGTCGCCCAGGCACCAGATCTCGTCCACCTGAGTGCGGTCGATGTCGGCCAGGACGGCGCGCAGAGCCGGCAGGTTGGCGTGAACGTCGGAGAGGAGGGCCACCCGCCGAGGGCCTTCGCGGTCGCGTTCTAGAGTGTCGTCGGGATGGAGAGACATCGCTTGCGCCTACCGGTCGCGGTCGCCGCCACGGTCGCCGCCGCCGCCCTGGCGACGTTCGCCCTCCGCCCCCGGACCGGCCTGATCGAGCCCGCCGCCGTCGATCCCCAAGCCTACTTCAGCCCGGCCGAGCTCGAGCGCGCGCGGGAGTTCCGCGGGCCGCAGCGTGCACTCGGCCTGGCGGGCCTCGTCGTCTCCGGCGGAATTCTGGCCGTTCTCGCTCTGCGCCCGCCCCGCCGGGTGCGGCGAGCGCTCGAGGCCGCGGGTCGGCGGCCGCTCGGGGGCGGCGCGGCGGCTGGGGCGGCGATCTCGGTCGTGCTCGTCGCGGCCACTTTGCCGCTCGATGCGGTCGGGCACGCTCGCGCGGTCGCGGTCGGGCTCTCGACCCAGGGGTGGGGCGCCTGGCTCGGGGACGTGGGCAAGGCCACCGCCGTCGGAGCGGTGTTCGCCGGCGCCGGCGCCGGCGGTGTCCTCGCCCTCGTGCGCCGCTTCCCGCGCCGCGCGTGGATCCCGGGCAGCGTGATCGCCGTGGCGCTCAGCGCCGGCTTCGTCTTCCTCTCGCCGCTCGTCCTCGAGCCGCTGTTCAACCGGTTCACCCCGCTGCCCCGTGGCGAGCTGCGCACGGAGGTCCTCGAGCTCGCCGAGCGGGCCGGGGTCGAGGTCGGCGAGGTCTTCCGCGTCGACGCGAGCCGTCGCACCACGGGCGCCAACGCCTACGTCGGTGGGCTCGGGTCGACGAAGCGGGTCGTCCTCTACGACACGCTGCTCGAGCGCTTTCCGCCCGATCAGGTGCGCTCGGTGGTCGCGCACGAGCTCGGCCACGTGGAGGGCCGCGACCTGCTTCGTGGACTCGCGTGGCTGGCCATCGTGTCGCCCGCGGCGCTGTTCCTGGCCCAGGCGCTGGCGGAGCGCGTCCAGGGCCGGGGCCACGGCGGTGAGGCGCGCCTGCCCGCGACGCCGGCCGCCCTGCCCGCCATCGCGCTGTCGCTGGCGCTCGTCTCCTTCGCCGTCGGGGCGGCCGGAAACGTACTCTCGCGCGAGGTCGAGGCCCGCGCCGACGGCTTCGCCCTGCGCCTCACCGAGGAGCCGGAGGCGTTCATCGGGCTCGAGCGCGGCCTCTCGGTGAGCAACGTGAGCGAACCCGACCCGCCGGAGGCCTGGCACCTCCTGCTCGGTACGCACCCGACGACGGTCGAGCGAATCGGCTTCGGCCTCGCCTTCGGCCGCGAGCGCTAGACGCCGCGGCGATGCGGATCATCGTCCTCGCCGTCGGGCGCTTGCGCCCGCCCTTCGCCGACGACGTCCAGCACTACCGCACGCTGCTCGGCCGCCATGCGCGGGTCGAGCTGCTCGAGGTCCGCGAGGAGGAGCGGGTCGAGCGGCGCCTGCCCGAGCGCGCCTTCCTGTGCCTGCTCGATTCGCGCGGGCGGTCGTTCACCTCGGAGGAGCTGAGCGGCTTTCTCGAAGAACGACGGGCCTCCGGCCGCGACCTCTGCTTCGTCATCGGGGGGCCGCGCGGGCTCGATCTCGAGGGCGTCGACCTGCGGCTGTCACTCGGACCGATGACCCTGCCACACCAGCTCGCCCGCGTGGTCCTGCTCGAGCAGCTTTTTCGCGGCCACAAGATCCTGGCGGGCGAGCCATACCATTACTGAGGGCGTACGCCGCCGCCGGGGCGTCCCCGCGCCGTCCTCCTGAGTGACGCACTGCCGCCCTTGGCCTCTCTCGACCCACCCCCTCCCAGCGCCCCCGCCCCAGCAACTGGGGCCGACCCCCTGGCCGGGCTCCGCCTCGCCCTGGCCGAGGCTGCCGCCGAGCTGCACGGGGCCCCGGCGACCGTCGAGCTGCGCCTCGACCGTCCGAAGCGGCCCGAGTTCGGCGACTTCTCGTCCAATGCCCCGCTCCTGCTCGCCGCGGGACTCGACGAACAGCCGCGGGCCGTGGCCGAGCGCCTCGGGGAAGCGCTCGGGCGTCGGCTCGGGCCCGACCTCGACCGCCACGAGGTCGCCGGCCCCGGATTCGTCAACCTCTTCCTCTCCGACCGCTTCTGGCGCTCAGCCCTGAGCGCGGTCGCCGAGGCCGGCCGCAACTTCGGCTCGGGCGTGGCGGGGACCGACGCCGAGCGCATGCTCGTGGAGTTCGTCAGCGCCAACCCGACGGGCCCGCTCACCGTGGCCGCGGCGCGCCACGCCGCCTACGGCGACAGCCTGTGCCGGATCCTCGCCTTCGCCGGGCATGCCGTCGAGCGCGAGTACTACGTCAACGACGCGGGCGGCCAGATCCGCCGCTTCGGCGAGTCGCTCGCGGCCCGCGCGCGAGGGCAGGCGCCGCCTGAGGACGGCTACCACGGCGCCTACGTGGGCGAGCTCGCCGCGCGCATCGCGGGCGCGGCGAAACTCGATCCCGACGAGCTGGCCGCGCGAGGGATCGAGCTCATGCTCGAGACCGTGCGCGCCACCCTCGAGCGCTTTCGCGTCCACTTCGACCGCTTCTTCTCCGAGCGCTCGCTGCATTCGGGCGGCGCCATCGAGCGTGCGCTCGAGCTGCTCTCCGACGGCGAGCACGTCTACGCGAGCGAGGGGGCTACGTGGCTGCGCACCAGCGTCCTCGGCGACGACAAGGATCGGGTGCTGCGCCGCTCCTCGGGTGAGCTCACCTACTTCGCGGCCGACGTGGCCTACCACGCGGACAAGTTGAGCCGGGGGCCCGACCGCGTCATCGACGTGCTCGGAGCGGACCACCACGGCCACGTGGCGCGGATGCAGGCCGCGTGGCAGGCGCTCGGCGGTGCGCCGGACGGGCTCGAGCTGCTGATCATGCAGCTCGTCAATCTGACCGAGGGCGGGCGCCGCGTGGCCATGTCGAAGCGCGAGGGCGAGTTCGTGACGCTCGACGAGCTGATCGACGACATCGGCCTCGACGCGGCGCGCTGGTTCCTGCTCCAGCGCTCGCACGACACTACGCTCGACCTCGACCTGGCTCTCGCGCGCGAGCAGACCCAGGAGAACCCGGTCTACTACGTCCAGTACGCGCACGCGCGGATCGCGGCGATCCTTCGCCGCGCCGGCGAGGAGCGCCTGGGCGCGGCCGCCCGCGCCGAGCTCGCCGCGGGAGGGGCGCCACTGCACGCCTCCGAGCGCGCGCTCGTCCGGAGCCTGCTCGAGTTCCCCGCCGAGATCGTCACGAGCGCGGTCCGTCGCGCTCCGCACCGGCTCACCGCCTACGCGCTCGAGCTCGCCCAGGGCTTCTCGGCCTTCTACCGGGACTGCCGCGTGGTCGGAGCCGAGGAGGAGGGCGGCGACGAGGCCTTCCGGATCGCCCTCAGCCGGTCGGTCCAGGCGACGCTCGCGCGGTGCCTCGACCTGCTCGGAGTCGAGGCCCCCGAGTCGATGTAGCCGCCGACCTCGGCGGTCGAGTGACACGCTCTCCACGCCTCTTGCGTTAACGAATGTTGACACAGGGGGGACAACAACACAACCTCTGCTCTTCAGGTCAGTTGTAGGAGCACATGAGGAGAGAGCGAACTAGGGGGGCCAGGAGATCGGTCATGGCTTTACAGGAGAAACAGGAGATCGCGGCTGAGGCCGCCGCGGCGACGAACGGCTCGCAGGGATACGTGCGCCTGGCGCCGGTGTTCCCCCGCCGGCTGCGCGACCACTGGCTCGAGGGCCACGCGGCCGAGGTGGCCGAGCTCGCTCTCGATCTGGGTCGGGCCCTCGGCCTCTCCTCGCCCGCGCTGCTCGAGCTAGAGCTGGCCGCACGGCTGCACGACGTCGGCAAGCGCGCGATGCCCGAGTCGATCCTGTCCAAGCCGGGCCCGCTGTCGGAGGTGGAGTGGTCGGTCATGCGCCGGCACCCGGAGTGGGGCTCGGGGATGCTCGCCGACGTGCCCGGGCTCGAAGACGTGGCCGACGCGGTCCACGCTCACCACGAGCGCTGGGACGGCTCGGGCTACCCGCTCGGGATCGAGGGTGAGCACATCCCCCTCGCCAGCCGCATCGTCGCCGTGTGCGGCGCCTTCAGCGCGATGACCACCGACCGTCCCTACCGCTCGGCCCGCTCGGCCGTCGACGCGCTCTGCGAGCTCCAGCGCGGCGCGGGCTCGCAGTTCGACCCGGCAATCGTCGGCGCCTTCATCGCCAGTGCCGAGAGCGCAGCTGCCTGACGGCCTGGTCGGCCGCGACGACGGGCGCGCGCAGCTTAGAGCTCGCCGAAGAAGTTGATCCCGAGGCGCTCCATCAGTTCCAGGGCCTGGCCGTTGAGGCGGGTGAGCTCGCCGGCGAAGAGCAGCCCGCCCATGATCACCAGCACGACGCCCGAGAGCGCGGTGATGACGGCGAAGTGGTCACGGAAGAAGGCGAAGAAGCGCGTCGCCCGCGAGAAGGCGAGGGCACTGAGCACGAACGGCACGGCCAGGCCCGCCGCGTAGAAGGCGAGCAGCAGGCCGCCCTGGCCGACCGTCGTGCGCGTGCTCGCCGCGGTGAGGATGGCGCCTAAAGTCGGCCCGGTGCACGGGAGCCAGGCGATGGCGAAGGCCAGCCCGGCGACGATCGGCCCGCCGGTCGAGGCGCGGCGCAGCAGAGCCTCCGGCCGCCAGCCGCGCCTCAGGCCCGGGACGAACAGCGTGCCGATGAAGAGCAGGCCCATCACGGCGATGGTGGCCCCGGAGATCTGGCGCAGCGCCACGCGATTGTCGAGCAGCGTCTGCCCGAGGCCGGTCGCGGTCATTCCGAGGGCGATGAACATGACCGCGAAGGAGAGGCAGAAGAGCAGCGCGGGCACCAGCACCTCGACCCGCCGGCGACCTCCCTCGATGTCGGCGAAGGAGACGCCCGAGATCGCCGACAGGTAACCGGGTACGAGCGGCAGCACGCACGGCGAGACGAACGAGATGAAGCCGACGGCGAAGGCGGCGATGACGGTGGTGTCGACGCTCGGATTCACGGGTTCGATTGTCGCAGCGGAAGGCTGAAGCTCCCGACCGGTCCGCCTCGAGGTCGCCCCGCCGCGCAGCCGGCCGCACGCGGCCGGCGCTCAGAGGTCGTAGCGCTCGAGATCGCGCGCGAGGCGAGCGCTGGCTTCGGCGCTCGGCGCAGGCGACGAGCCGGCTTCGCCCCTCGCGCCGGACGGCCCGGCCTCGGCGGGCGCCGGTCCTCGCCCGCGCCAGCGCGCCACGGCCAGCGCGCACGCTCCGAGCGCGAGGGCGAGCGCGATCGCCGGGACGAGATAGGCGGCGAGGTCGAATCCCTCTCCCGCGGGGACGGCGAGCACCTCGTCGCCGAACTCGGCGGCCAGCGCGACCTTGATCGCTCCCTTCGACTGGCAGCGCTCGACCCGCTCGAGGATGAAGACGCGCTCGCGGTCGGCCTGTGGGGCTTCCTGGGCCAGCGCGAGCGGGGTCTTGCACACCGGGCACATGACCTCGTCCTCGATGTCGGCGACGCTCGTGCGCGGGCAGCTGGCCGCGAGCGCCGTCACGGGCGCGATGAGCCCCAGCACCAACGCGGCGGTCACCCACGCGAGGAGGCGGCGGCGGCGCCTCACGCGCGCTCCTCGAGCAGCGGCGCCACCTCGCGCCGCATGAACTCCTCGTCGACCGGCCCGCGCCTCAGCGCCGCGATTCGTCCCGCGCGGTCGATCACGACCGTCTCCGGGTAGGCGGCGACGCCGAAGTCCTTCTGGGTCGCTCCGTCGGCGTCGCGCAGCATCGGATAGCTCAGGCCAAACTCGCGCACGAAGGCGCGTGCGTCCGAGGTCACGTCGAGCACGTCGACGCCGACGACAGTGCCTCCGCGGCCGGCCAACCGCTGGTGCCAGCGCTCGAGCAGCGGCGACTCGGCCCGACAGGGCTCACACCAGGAGGCCCAGTAGTTGAGCACCACCACCCGTCCGCGGAAGTCGGCCAGCGAGGCCTTGCCGCGCCCGTCGAGCCGCGGCAGCTCGAGCGCCGGCGCCCGCGGCCGCTCGCCGCTCGCGAGCGCGGTCTCGATCGAGGCGTCCGGCGCGGTCGAGCGCACGCCGTAGGCGAGCAGCCCGAGCAGCGCGGCGACCGCGATCACGACCGCGACGGAGACGGGGGAGAGCAGGCGGCGCATCCTCCTTGAGGGTAGAGCGCGGGCGTGTTCGGCCGAGCGCCGGGCGGCGTCCGAGCGCCGGTAGAATCGGGCGCACGCCGGCCCGCCGGGGCGGGCGCGCGCGGACGTAGCTCAGTTGGTAGAGCGTCGGCTTCCCAAGCCGAGGAAGAGACAGCCGAGAAGGGCCGGGATTGCGCTTAGAAAGCGGGTTCCGGCCCTTCTCTCCTCCCTCGCATCTTGGGCGATTTGGGTCGCGAGCGGCCATTTGGGTCGCAAACGAGTCGCAAGTTTGAGAAGGCCGGGCGGTCCGTCGGCGGCCAGACCTAGACTCGTCTCACGATGACAAACGACAGCTACATCGGCGTTCGAGTCCCTCGGGAACTGGCCGACGCGCTGGCGGCTCGCGCCGCTGAGGAGCGCTACAGTTTGAGCGACGAGGTTCGGCGCGCGCTGTGGCGACACACCGAAGCCCTTAAAAGCGACGAGCCGGCGCACACCGGCTCGATCGCAGGCGGTACGGCTGTTCAGGAGCCGACGCGTGAGCGAGTCTAGCCCCGCCGACCGACACGTTGAGGCGTCAATGCCGGCGCCTTGGCACGCCGCGCTACGGGCAATCCGTAGCGAACTACCGCTGCGCGAGGACGAGGACCCAGACATTCGCCGTACGCGCGTCTCGCAGCTTGCGGAGGACGTACGCAGGGTCCGCTCAGCATGGGAGGATGCGAAAGAGAGCCAAGGCGGACACGGCCGACCCGCCGTCGAGGAGGCCGTGGCAAAGCTCGAGCGCGAGATGATGGCCCTCTTGCTCGAGGAAGAGCTGGTTATCAATCGTCAGTTCGACAAGGCGGCGGCCGGTAGGCGACGGTGCCAGAGGGTCGTCTCAAGAAACCGGGACGTGATTCGCAGAGCGCTCGCGCACGTGCGCAGCCAGGACGGCGGTCGTCCCAGGGTGGCCCGCACCGTGGTGCGCAGCGGCACTCGCGTCAGCGCGGCGTTCGGGCTAGCGGAGAAGCGCCGCGCGGGAGCGGTCCCTCAAAGGTTCGCGGCACCGCGCCCGCGCGCTAGCCACACGAGCGCCCGGCGGGTCGGCGGCTCGAGGTCGGGAACTTCTCCTCCGGAGTGCGACGAAAGTGACTGTTCCGAGCCGGGATCGCCCGGCTCGTGGATCACCTTCGAAACGTTCCGCCGGCTGACGCCGGACTGCTCGGGTCCAGAGCGGCTCGCTCGCTTTCACAAGCTCCCGCCCGAGATCCAGGAACGCACCTGGCTAGCACTCGCTCGCAAGTGCTCGGCTAACGCCGAGGGCTCCGCATGACCCGGCTTGCACGCCGAATCTTGTGCGAGGCCGTGTGCCTTCTCGCCAAAGCGGGAGGAGTCTGGTGAACGCCGCCGGCCTTCCAGGCGACGTGGACGCGTTCTACGCCGCGATCGGGCTCGAGTTGCCCGGCCGCGGCGCCAAGGCGCCGATCCGCTGCTTCGTCGCGCCGGACACGCACAAGCGCGACGACCGCAACCCGTCCGCCGAGGTCGACCGTCGCTCGGGCTACTGGCGCTGCCACGGGTGCGGCGAGTGGGGCGGACCCTTCGACGCTGCGACCTCGAGCGGGCTGCGTCCCGCCGAGGCCATGGAGCTGATCGAGCGCCACGGGCTCAAGAAGGACAAGGACGGCGACGACCTCAAGGGCCGCGACCGGCGAAACGGACACGTCCCAAACGGGAAGCCGCCGGCACCGCCGAAGCCGCCGGCGTCCGAGGACGAGATAACGCGCTGGCGCGACCGGCTGCTCGGCGACGACCGGCTGCTCGCGCGGCTGCACGAGCTGCGCGGTTGGACACGTCCCACGATCGAGTCGATCGGGCTCGGCTTCAACGGCGAGCGGATCACGTTCCCGGTCCGCGCCCGCACGGGCGAGCTGCTCGACGTCCTCCGCTACAAGCCGGGGGAGCGCGCCGAGGGCGAGCGCAAGCTGCTCGCGTCGAAGGGTCGCGCGCGCGAGATCTTCCCGCCGCCCGAGTCGGTCGAGGACGACCCGATCTGGGTCCTTGAGGGCGAGGCCGACGCCGTAAGCGCTCGCGAGCTCGCGCTGCCGGCGGTCGGAGTGCCCGGCGCGAACAAGTGGGACGAGTCCTGGCCCGAGCGCTTCGCTGGCCGTGGCGTCGTGGTCATG
>JACCTJ010000009.1 GCA_013812485.1 Thermoleophilaceae bacterium | reverse complement strand
CTCGGCAAGGTCCATCACGCCTATCTGTTCGTGGGCTCGCGCGGGACCGGCAAGACGAGCCTGGCGAAGCTGCTCGCGTGCGCCCTGAACGCCGAGGACGGCCCGCGCGCCGACTTCTCGCCCGACGATCCGGCCTGCCGGGCCATCGCCACCGGGACGTCGCTCGACGTGGTCGAGATGGACGCCGCCTCGAACAACTCGGTCGACGACATCCGCGAGCTGCGCGAGAACGTTGCGCTCCAGCCCATGGGCGGCGGCAGCCGCGTCTACATCCTCGACGAGGCGCACATGCTCACCACCTCGGCGTGGAATGCCTTCCTGAAGACGCTCGAGGAGCCGCCCTCGCACGTGGTCTTCGTGCTCGCCACCACCGAGGCCCACAAGGTCCCGGCCACGATCGTCGACCGCTGCCACCGCTTCGACTTCCATCGTCCCTCGCTCGAGCAGCTGGCCGGCGTGCTCCGCCGGGTGGCGAGCGAGGAGGGGATCGAGGTGCCCGACGCGGCGGTGGGGATGATCGCCCGCGCGGCCACCGGATCGTTCCGCGACGCGCTCGGCACGCTCGAGCAGCTCGTGACCTACGGCGGCAACCGGATCGAGCTCGCCGACGTGCTCGAGGTCCTCGGCGTGGCCGACGCCGAGCTCGTGCTCGAGGCCGCCGAGTCGCTGGCCGACCACAGCTCCAAGGCCGCGCTCGAGTGCGTCGACCGCCTCGCCGCCTCGGGCCGTGACCTGCCGCAGTTCATGCGCGACCTGGCCGCCCATCTGCGTCATCTGTTCGTGACCCAGACCCTCGGCGAGGTCCCCGAGACCTTCTCGGTCACGGCCGAGCACACCGACCGGATCGCCGCCCAGGCCGACCGCATCTCCCAGGGCGAGCTCCTGCGCGCGATCGACCTGCTGGCCGCGGCCCTCGGCGCGGTCAAGGACGGCTCCGACGCCCGCATCCAGCTCGAGCTCGCGCTCACCAAGGCGGTCCGGCCGGACGTCGACCTCTCGATCGGGGCGCTCGCGTTCCGGATCGAGCAGCTCGAGGCGCGAGTGGCGGAGCCCGACGGAGGTGCTTCCGGGACGGCGGGTGGGAGCGCCGGAGCGGGCGCCGAGGCGCCCCCGGTGCCGAGGCCCGCACGCCCCGACACTGCGTCCTCGCCGCCCCGAGCGAACGCCTCGCCGGGCGGCGACCAAGGGGGTCCCGCTCCCGTCGCCTCCTCGAACGGAGCGGCCTCACCCGCGCTCCCGCCCGAGCTCCCGCGCGCCTCGGCGGCCTTCGCCGCTCCCACCGCGGCTGAGGCCGACCCCGAGGTGGCTCCCAGCTCGGCCGAGCCATCCGCGCCCGCACTCGACCTCTCCGCCCTGCGCACCCTGTGGCCCTCGGTCATCGACGCCATCCGCGGTGAGAACGCCATGGTCGGCGCCCTGCTCGGCGAGGCCCGGCCCATCGCCCTCGGCGACGATGGTCTTACCGTGGCTTTTCCGCCGAGCGCCGGCTTCTCCAAGCGCAAGGCCGAGGCCAACCGAGCGCTCGTCCAGGACGCCCTGCGCCGGCTCACCGGCCGCGGGCTCACCCTTCGCTTCGAGCTCGCCGAGGCCGCGGCGGAGAGCGACATGCCGCCCGCCTCGGCGCCGCTGCTGAGCGAGGACGAGCTGCTCGAGCGCCTCAAGCAGGAGTTCGGCGCGCGCGAGATCTTCGAGGAAGAGACCCCTGCCAGAGAGGACTGAGTCGATGCCCAAGCCGCCCCAGCAGCCGAATCTCAACCAGATCATGCAGCAGGCCCAGCAGATGCAGGCCGAGATGGCCAAGGCCCAGGAGGAGCTCAAGTCGGAGGTCGTGGAGGCGAGCGCCGGCGGCGGCACCGTCACGGTCAAGGTCACCGGCGACCTCGAGCTGCGCGAGGTCCACATCGACCCGGACGCCGTCGACCCGGAGGACGTCGAGCTGCTCCAGGACATGGTGCTGGCCGCGGTCAACGAGGCCCTGCGCTCGGCGCAGGAGCTGGCTTCCTCGCGCCTCGGCGCGGCGACGGGCGGGCTCGGTGGCGCCGGCGGGCTGGGCGGATTGGGCGGGCTGGGGCTCTGAGGGCCACTCGCCCGCGCAAGGCGCCCCCAGTGGACGCGTTCGCGACGGCGCACGAAGCGCCCGCCCTGCTCACTAAGCTCGGTCGGGCCTCATGCTCGCCCCCCCGGTCAACCGCCTCGTCACCGAGCTCGCGCGCCTGCCGGGCATCGGACAGCGCACGGCCCAGCGTCTGGCCTTCCACCTTCTGAGCGCGCCCGACGACGAGGCGCTCGGGCTCGCCGAGGCGATCCGCGAGGTCAAGGAGACCGTCGGGCGCTGCGAGGTCTGCTTCAACCTCGCGGTCGACGCGCGGTGCCGGATCTGCGAGGACAGTCGTCGCGACCCGGAGCTGATCTGCGTGGTCGAGCAGCCGAGCGACGTGATCCCGCTCGAGCGCACGCACGAGTTCTCCGGTCGCTACCACGTGCTCGGCGGCGCGCTGTCGCCGATCGACGGGATCGACCCGGAGGACCTGCGCATCGCCGAGCTGGTCGAGCGCGCCTCAGGCAACGGGGTGCGCGAGGTGGTGGTGGCCACGAACTCGACGACCACCGGCGAGGCCACCGCGCTCTACATCCTCGATGCCGTGCGCGAGCGCGCACCTGAGGTCGCGGTCACGCGGCTCGCGAGCGGGCTGCCGGTCGGCGCCGACCTCGAATACGCCGACGAGGTGACGCTCGGCAAGGCGCTGCGCGGGCGGCGAGCGCTATAGGCGGAGGTGGTCGGCGGCCTCAGCCGCTCGGGACGATGATCGTGGTGCCGGGCGGCGCGGACTGCGTGGTACCCCCGGAGGTGCCCGGGACCGTCTGCCGGGTGAAGGACTCGGGGTTGCTCTGCTGGGGAGGACGCCTACGCCGGCGCGGCCTCGGCTTGACCCCGCCCAGACCGGGAGGACGGCCCTCGCGAACGTTGATCCCGGGCGTCTCGGGCACGGGCGGCTCGGGCCCGAAGGAGCCGCCGGGGCCCGCCGGGCGACCCTCGCGGCGATTCACGCCCGGGATCAGTTCGGGCGCGGGCCTCGGCGGGCGCTGCGCTGGGGAAGGCTTCGCGGCGTTGCCACGCGCGGCGGCGGTGCGG
>JACCTJ010000354.1 GCA_013812485.1 Thermoleophilaceae bacterium | reverse complement strand
TGCGGTTTCCTGCCCCTCTCCAGCGGTAACGGGCGTCTGCGCAGGCTAGCTGGATCTCGCCGGAAAACCGGTGCAGATGCAGGCCTTTCGCCCTACGGAGCGGCGATGGAATCGAACCATCCAAGCGGAGGGTTGCTCCGCCCTGCCGGTTTTGAAGACCGGATGGGCCACCAGACCCCTGCCGCCCCGCCGGCGAGTCTACGGCCGCGCCTGGGCGCTCGCCCGCTTCCCCCAGCTCAGCCGAGTCCGTGCTCGAGCGCGCCCTTGACCGACGCGTCGAGCGCGTTGAGGCGATGCAGCGCGAGCGCCTCGGCCGAGGCGAACCGCCGTCCCGGCAGCGCCTCCGGCCCGTGGTGGGCAAGGATGCAGTGCTCGAGGGCGAGCGCCTTCTCGGGCGGGAAGGCGCCGAGCGTCGCGATCCGCTCCGCGACGAGGCGGTGACCGAGGGCCAGATGCCCGAGCAGCCGCCCCTCATCGCTCAGGCCGATCTCGGCGCCGAGCGCGAACTCGCGCGTCTTTCCCACGTCGTGGAGCAGGGCGGCGGCCAGCAGCAGGTCGGGGCGCAGTCGCGGGTGCAGGATGCACGCTTCGCGCGCGAGAGTGGCGACGGCGACGGTGTGCTCGAGCAGGCCCCCGAGGTAGGCGTGGTGGCCGGCGCGCGTGCAGGGCGCGCGGCGCAGCTCGGCCCGGAAGGCCCCGTCGCCGAGGAAGACCCGGAGCAGCCGGCTCAGGTCGGCGTCGTGGACCTCCTCGGCCATGTGCTCCAGGAAGCCGTCGAGCTCGTCGCGGTCGCGGTAGGCGACGGGCAGGAACTCGGCCGGGTCGGCCTCGCCGGCCTCGGCGCGGGAGACCTCGGAGAGCTCGGCCTGGAGCTCTCCGCGAAAGCGCTCGATCCGACCCACGGCGCGGACGAGGTCGCCGCGCTCGAAGCGCGCTGCCTGGTAGTCGGGGTCACGGAAGACCCGCGCCGGCAGCGAGCCTGACGAGTCGCGCAGCTCGAGCGCCAGGTAGGCGGAGCCCGTCCGCGCGCTCAGACGGTCCTTGCGCACGCAGGCGAACACGCCTGAGAGCTCGTCCCCAGCGCGCAGCTCGGCGACGGTTCTTCGCTGCTCCGGGGTGGCGGCGGCGCTCACCGGCCCCATGCTGAGGGCCGCCCCGGACGGCGCCCGGACTCGTCGGGACTCAGACCGAGGGCTCGGCGTTCCCGACCGCGGCCAGCGCCTCGTCGCGCGAGTCGTGGATGGGGAAGACCCGGTCGAGCCCCGTGATCTCGAAGATCTTGGTGATGTTCTCGTCGGTGCAGACGAGCGCGAGCGACCCACCCGCCGGGCGCAGGCGCTTGACTCCGCCCACGAGCACGCCGAGCGTGGTCGAGTCGATGAACGTGGCCTGCGAGAGATCGACGACCACCCGGGTCTTGCCCTCGTCGATGATCTCGGCCATACGCTGCTTGAACTCGGGCGCGGTGTAGAGGTCGATCTCGCCCCCGAGCTCGATCACGTGGGTGTCGGCGTCTACCTCTTGGTCTGAGATCTGGAAGTTCACGGTGCTCCTATCCGGGTCGGTCGACCCATTTTGACGGATCGAGCGGGGGAGTGTGGGCGCAAACCGTTCAGCGCCCGCCGCCGCCCGGCGCGGGCGGGGCTCCGGGGGCCAGAGCGCCGCCGGGAGCCCCCGCGCCCGCGGCTCCCGGCGCCCCGCCGCCACCGGCGCCGGCCTTCTGAGCGGCGATCTGGGTCTCGAGGGCCTCGACGTTCTGCTTGACCCGCTTTCGCTGCTTGGGCGGAGCGAGCGCGACCGCCCGCTTGCCCGCGAGGTCGGCCTTGCGCTGCTGGCCGGCCAGGGCAGCGTACTGCGCAAAGGAGAGAAAGGTCGGCGAGCTCGGGTCGGACTCGGCCACGACCTCCGCGGCCTGGGAGGCCTTGGCGGGCTGGTTCAGGCCGAAGGCGTAGACCTGGATCATCACCCGCGCCAGCGATGGATCTACCGGCTGCGGGTCGGTCGCCAGGTAGCGCTCCCACGCTCCCGCCGCCGCGCTCAGGTCCGGGCGTGCTTCGGGGAGATAGACGCCGGTGTTTGGGTCGACGTCGTCCCCGGCGAGCTGAAAGCGCGCGCGGGTCAGCTCGGCGAGCGCCGCCGGATCGTTCGGGCGGGTGCGCAGCCGCTTCTCGGCCGTCTCGAGCCGCCGCTCGGTGATCGGATTGCCGCCGCCGGTGTCGCTGCGGTCGCTGAAGGCGTCGAAGAGCCCGCCCTGGACGTCCCCACCGATACCGAACAGCACGAGGCCGCCGCCCATGAGGACGGCGAGCGCGAGATAGGTCGCCTGGATGACGCGGCGGCGCTTGCCTTTGAGGTCGAACAGCATCAGGTCGAGTCGCGTCGAAAAAGAGGTCAGGAGCCCTCGAACTGGGCGGGTTGGTCGGCCGCCTCGTCCGGCGAGTGCTCGTCCGGCGAGTGCTCGAAGGCTCGCGCGATGAGGATAGACACTTCGTAGAGGACGATCAGCGGCAGCATCTCGAGGATCATGGTCACCGGGTCGATCGTCGGCAACAGCGCGGCCAGCACGGCGATGCCGAGGATCGCGTAGCGACGGCCCTTGCGCAGCTGCGTGGTCGTCACCAC
>JACCTJ010000347.1 GCA_013812485.1 Thermoleophilaceae bacterium | reverse complement strand
CGCCCGGGTCGCCTCGAGCGGCACCCGATCCGCCGGCGGGAGCACCTCCCCGAGGTTCGCCGGTGAGAGCACGCGCCACGCCACCGCGGCCTGACGTCCCTCCCACGAGCGCACGCATCTTCCCTCGCGCTCGCCCGAGCGATGGGCCTGGCGGAGCTCGGGCACGAGCGCGGGCGCGAGCCAATCCATGGCGGGGGCACGACCGGTGCTCCGGGCGCTTTCGAGGTCGAGAGCACCGCTGACGATCAGGCGTTGCTCGGCTCGGGTCGCCGCCACCCAGAGCAGCCGTCGCTCCTCGGCGCGCTCCGCCCGGGCGGCCTCCTCCGCGAGGGCGCGCGCGTCGAGGGCGTCGAGGGCGCCGCCGTCGGGATCGGGGAGTCGTAAGCCGACGCGACCGTCGGCGGATACGCGCAGGAGCGGCGTGTCGCCGAGCTCGCCGCGACCGAGGTCGCCGACGCACACGAGCGGGAACTCGAGCCCCTTGGCGGCATGGATGGTCATGAGGCGGACGGCCTCGATGCCCTCGCCCTCGAGCGGGGCCTCGCCCTCGCGGACGGCGGCGACGCCGCGGCGGTCGATCGAGTCGAGGAATCCGCGTAGGTCGCGTCCCTCCGCGGCCTCGAACTCCCGCGCGAGGCGCTTGAGCTTGCGGACGTTGGCCATGCGACGCTCGCCGCCCGGGAGCGCGAGCACCGCGCGGTCGTAGCCAGAGGCGGTGACCGCCCGCTCCACGAGGTCCGGCAGCGACCGGCGCGGCGCCTCGCGGCGCTCGTCGGTCAGGCGCCGGACGAAGCCCCGGAGGCGATCGCGGTCGGCTTCGGGCACCGCGGACGCGAGCGCGCTGGCCTCGCCGTGGTCGTCGTGGGTCCCGAACCCCCTCTCGAGCGCAGACCACAGGGGGCGGCCTCGCCCGGCCTGGAGCCGCAGCAGGGCGAGCGCGTCGAGCGAGGCGCCGACGAACGGCGAGGCGAGCACCGAGATCAGCGCCTCCTCGTCGCGCGGGTTGGCGAGGGTCGCGAGGTAGGCGCGCAGATCGCAGACCTGCTGAGCGCTCCAATAGCCACCCCCGCCCGCGACGTAGGTGGGCAGCCCGCGCTCGGCCAGCGCCTGCTCGTAGCGGTTCACGTCGGTCCAGGAGCGCAGCAGCAGGGCGACCTCGGCGGGGGCGAAGTCGCCGCGGGCCAGCAGCTCGTCCACGCGCCCCGCCAGCAGGCGGGCCTCGGCCGCGCGCCAGGCCGGCGCGCCGTGCATGGCCGCGCCGAAGGGGTCGTTCTCCGAGCCGAGCGCTTCCGCCCAGCGGCCGTTGTCGCGGTCGACAGCGAGCAGCTCGACCCGCGGCGCGGTGCCGCCCTGCGCGGCGGCGTGCAGGGGTGTGAACCCCTCGCCGAAGCTCGCCTCGAAGGCGGCGTTGAGCACGTCGAGGATCTCGGCGCGAGCCCGGAAGCTGGCGCTGAGGCGGACCTCCCGCCCGGTCGTGACCGCCGCCCGGCGCCGCTCGGCAAACACACCTACGTCGGCGCCCCGGAAGCCGTAGATCGACTGGAGCTCGTCACCGACGGTGAAGAGGTTGCCGTCGGCGACGAGATCGACGATCTCGCTCTGGAGACGGTTCGTGTCCTGGAGCTCGTCCACGAGAACGTGGTCGAAGCGCTCGCGGGTGCGCTCGCGCAGCCCCGGCCGGCCGCGCAGCAGGTCGCGGGCGAGCAGCTCGAGATCGTCGAAGTCGAGCGCCGAGCGCTCGGTCTTCAGCTGTGCGTAGCGGCGACCGTAGAGGCGCAGGAGCTCGTCGACGAGCCAAAGGTCGTCGAGGGCGCGAGTACGGCCGCAGAGCTCGAGGCAGGCCGCATGCGCCTCCTCGAGCTCGTCGAAGACGGCGCCTCGCAGCGCTCGCGCGTTGCCGCGGCGCACCCCCAGCCCTGCGAGCTCGAGCGGGTCGAGGAGGCCGTCCGGCTCGAGGCGGTCGAGCGCCCCCGCGCAGCGATCGAGGCGGTCGACGGCGGCGCGCACCTGGGCGACGGGCTCGGCCTCGGCGGCCAGGCTCTGGCTGCCCGTCCGCACCGCGCCCGCGAGCCGCTCGTGCGCCTGCCTGAGCTGGTCCGCGGGCGGGCGCGGGGGCCGAGGTAGGGCGGGCTCGCGACGGCCGCGACCGCGCATCTGAGCGTGCACGGTCCGAAGCGCCCCGGCGAGGCGGTCGGGGCCGTGGGCGGCGACGAGCTCGACGCGACGCGCATCCTCGGGCGGACCGAGGAAGTCCTCGAGGGCGGAGTCGAAGGCGTGGGCGGCGATGCGCTCGGCCTCGTGCTCGGCCAGCACGCGGTACTCGGGATCGAGACCCGCGCTGAGCGCGTTGGCCCGCAGCAGCCGTGAGCAGAAGCCGTGGATGGTGGAGATCCAGGCCGAGTCGACGGCGCGGGCGTGGTCGCGCTCGCCGGCGTCCACGAAGCGCGCGCGAATGCGGGTCCGTAGCTCGGCCGCCGCCTTCTCGGTGAAGGTGATGGCGAGCATCCGCTCGACGCCCACCTCGTCCTCCAGCACGGCGCGCACGAAACGCTCGACGAGCACACGGGTCTTACCGGTGCCGGCGCCGGCGTGGACGAACAGCGGCCCGTCGCGGCGCTCGACCGCCTTGCGCTGCTCGTTCGTGAGTCCCGACGCCTCGGGGGCGACCTGCTCCTCGAGGAGCGAGAACAGGGAGAGCGTGGTCACGCCTGCTCCTCGCGGCAGATCGACGGGTAGCGGCAGCCGCCGGCGGGCGAGCAGCGCTCGGGACAGGGGGCGACGTCCCCGGAGCGCAGGCGGGCGGCCACCTCGCCCACGCGGGCGCGGGCGGCCGCGAGGACCGCCTCCACGGACCCCTCGTCGCGGACGTCCGAGCGGCTGACGAGCGCACCCACGGCCTCGGCCTCGTCATCGCGCACGACGCCGCGCGCCGGCCCCTTGCCGGCGAGCGAGACGTAGAGGCCGCCGGCGGGATCGAGGCCGAGCAGCTCGCGCACGGCGAGCATGTAGATCGAGAGCTGGAGGTCGTCGTCCGCCTCCCAGGCCGCGACGCCGGTGACCCGGGCGCCGGCCTTGTAGTCGCGCACGAGTGCCCGGTCACCGAGCGTGTCGACACGGTCGATGCGCCCGCGCAGGCGCACCCCTTCGGGCTCGAGCTCGAGCGGGGCGAGGCCCTCGTCCTCGCCGTCGTTCTCGGCCCCCAGCCCGAAGGCCAGCTCGAGGTGGCGTGGCTCGAAGCTGCCGCCGGCGGCGGCCTCGCGTCGCAGATGGCGCAGAAGGTCGCGCTCGAGGCGGCTTCGAGCCGCCCGCAGACGTGCCGCGCGCGGGGAGATGCGGTGCTCCTCTCCCACCTCCTCGAGGGCCTCGCGGAGGATCGTCTCGGCCTCGGCCAGCGTGGCGGGCGTAACGCGCGCCGACCCCGTGCGCCGGCGCAGCCGCTCGAGGGTGAGCCGGAGCACGTCGTGGGCGTAGCGGCCGCGCACGAGCGCTTCGGGGTCGGGCTCGAGCGCCGTCGGCCGCACCAGCTTCTCGACGAGCCACCGGACGCCGCAGCCGGCGAAGGACTCGAGCTCCCTGGCCGAGAAGTCCCGGCGCGCCGCCAGCTCGGCCAGCAGCGTGGCGGCGCTGAGGCCGGCGGGCCCTGACGGCCCGCGCCGCGGCCCACGCGCGGCCAGCGCCCGCTCGTGCTCGCGCTCGGTCGGGGCCCGCTCCGGCGCCCAGGTGAGGTCGGCCAGCGTGCGGCGAGCGGCCGCGGTGTCGAGCGCGTCGGCGGGAAAGAGCTCGCGCACGTCGTCGAGGAAGGAGGAGGGGGCCTGCGGCGCTCCCTCCTCGTCGGTCACCCGCGAGCTCAGCACCAGCCGCCGCTCGGCCCGCGAGACGCACGCGTAGAACAGCAGACGCTCGCGGTCGAGCTCGTCCTCGCGGACGGGCAGCGCGAGGCCTCCGGCGACGCTGACCTCGCGGCGCAGCTCGTCGGAGAGGAAAGGCTCGGGGGCAGGGCGGCGCGGGAACTCCCCCTCCTGAAGGCCGAGGACGAGCACGACGGCGAAGCGGCGCGCCCGGATGGCCTCGGGCGCCGCGACCCGCACGCGCTCCGACGAGGGCGGGTCGCCGAGGCGGACCGGCGCCCCGGCCAGCAGCTCGGCGAGGGCGTCGGGCTCGAGCGGCCGTCCGACACCGCAGGAGGCGAGCGCGGCGACATCGGCCAGCGCGGCGCGAGCGGTGCGCAGAACCGCCGCATCCTCGGCCTCCCGCGAGGAGAGAAGGTGCGCGCGGCGCGTGTAGGGTCCCGTAAAGAGCCGCTCGAGCCGCCCGTCGAGCTCCTCGAGCAGCCGCGGACCGCCACCCACGGCGCGCAGCCGGTCGATCTCCGCGAGTGGCCAGCGGCGCTCCTCCCAGAGCTCGCGGGCCGCGCCCGCGCTCTCGATCCCCGCTCGGCGGAGCTCCGCCTCGAGCTCGTCCGCGAGGTGCGGTGAGTGCAGGCGGCCCGGCGTCCTCAGATAGGCGACGAGGTCGTCGGCCGAGCCCGCGCCGGACGCGCAGCGCAGCAGAGAGAGGAGTCCGTGCCCGAGCGCGGTGTGGCCGAGCGGCACCGTGCGCTCGAGGGAGAACGGGATGCCGTAGGCCTCGTAGACCTCCTCGAGCAGGCTCGCGTAGCCCGCGGGATCGCGCACGACGACGGCGACCTCCCCCGGCGAGACCCCTGTCCGCAGCGCGTTCAGCACCTCCGCGCCGGAGAGCTCCACCTCGGCGCGCTGGCCTCCGGCGAGGTGGAGGCGGACGGCGTCGCCCGGCCCGAGGGCGGTCTTCACCGAGCCGGAGAGGATCGCGCCATCCGTGGCGAAGCCCGCGGCGGTGACCTCGGAGGCGACGGCGATCGAGGCGCCCGCGGTCCCGGCTGGCTCCGTCGTCGTCGCCGTTCCGAACAGGCGTCGCTCGACCAGGGACAGGGCCATTCGGGCCTCGAGGGCGTAGTGCGCGCTGCTCGCCGACAGCTCGACGTGCTCCTCGGCGAGCTCCGAGAGCAGCGCGAACGCCGAGGCCGTGGCGCGAAAGGCGAGGCGGCCCCGCTCGAAGGGCAGCGACACCGTCACCTCCGCCCCGACCCGGTGCGCCAGAGTCTCGAGCGCATCGAGCTCGAGCGACGTGAAGTCGTCGAAGCCGTAGACGAACACCGGGCTGGCGCCGAAGCCACGGGGCTCGCGGCGGAGGGCGTCGAGGCTGCGGCGCGCGAAGAGCTCGTCGTCGACGAGGCCGGCCCGGGCGAGTGCGCCGCCGTAGGCGTCGTACACGTTCGCGAGGTCTTCGGCGTAGGAGCGCCGGGGCCCGTCCCCGGCCCAGGCGACGAGCGCGCGACGCAGGCGGGGAGGGTCGACCATCGCACCGCCGAGCTCGGCCACGAAGCGGCTCGCCGCGCGCGCGAAGCCCGGCCCTCGCGCCGACGAGCCGAGCGCGCGCAGCGACGTGTGCCGCACCGCCCAGGCGACGAGCAGCTCGCGGGCCAGGGGCGTCGCCCTCGGCGCGGCCGCGAGCTCCGGATCGACGCGGGTCGCG
>JACCTJ010000325.1 GCA_013812485.1 Thermoleophilaceae bacterium | reverse complement strand
CCGCGCTGACCGTGCCCGACGCCGGGTCGCCGGTCGCGCCCCTGCCCGCGGCGGGTGTGGTCGCCCTGGCGGTGGCGCTGCTGCCCCGGGTGGCGTGGCTGCTCGGGGCCGCCGCCGCCCTTCTCTGGCTCGCCCTCGGCGCGGGGCTCGGGGGAGCCGCGCTCCTCGCGTCCCTCGCCGTGGCGCCCACGCCGCTCCTCCTCGTGCGCGCGGGTCCGGCGTGGTCGGTCCCCGCGATCGCCCCGCTGCTGGGGACGATCGCGCTCGGACCGGCCTTCGTCGCTGTGGCTGGCCTCGCCTCGACGCCGGCCCGCCGGGCGGGGCTGGGAGCGGCCGGCTATCTCTGGCTCGCCGGCGCTGAGGTCCTCGCGGGCGATTCGCTGCTCTACGGGGCGCCGGCGGCCGTCCCGGCCCCGAGCGCGTGGGTGGGCTCTCTGCCCTCTGCGCTGACCGACGTGGTGCCATCCTTCCTCTCGACGCCCGCGCTCGCTCCCGCCCTCGCGTGGGCGCTGTTCGCGGCGCTGCTCCCGCTTGCGGTGCGGGGGCGCTCGCCCCAGCTCGACTTCGCCCGCGGCTCGATCTGGGCCGGTGGCCTGATCGCCGCACTGCTCGTTCTCGGCGATCTGCTCGCCTCCGGCGGCGCCGGCCTCGACACCCGCGGGACGGTGGTCGGGCCGCTCGTGGGACTCGCCCTGGCGGTCGCCGCGGCGACGCTTCGATCGGGCTCTTCGGACGTGCCTCGGAGCCGAGGCGAGCGGCCGCCCGCGGATGCCATGGACCGCCGGTCGTTGCGTAGGATGGCTGCCCTATGAGCGTGTTGCGCAACCTCGAGGCGAAGCTCGAAGGCCTGGTCCAGGGCGCCTTCAGCCGTGCCTTCAAGTCGGGCGTCCAGCCGGTCGAGCTCGCGCGCAAGCTGGCCAAGGAGATGGACTCGCACAAGGCCCAGTCGATCTCGCGGGTCTATGTGCCGAACCAGTACACGGTCTGGCTCTCGCCGCAGGACCGAGAGCAGTTCTCCGGCTACGAGTCGGCCCTGACCAAGGAGCTCTCCGACCACCTGCTCGAGCACGCCCGCGCCGAGGGGCTGACCGTGGCCACCCGCCCCAGCGTCGCCTTCGAGACCGACGAGCGCCTCGGCGTGGGCGAGTTCGGCATCCAGGCCCAGCTCCTGTACGCTCCGGAGGACGACTCGCAGGAGCCCGAGCCCGCGGGCTTCGGCCAGACCATGGTCTACTCGGCCAACCGGGCCGAGCGACCGCTCGAGGAGCCGGAGGATCCGGAAGGACCCGCCCGCGCGACCCGCGCGCTGCTCGTCGGCGGGGGCAAGCGGCGGATGCTGAGCGGCGAGCGCCTGGTCCTCGGCCGCTCGCGCGAGGCCGACCTTGTGGTCGACGATCCCAATGTCTCGCGCCGTCACGCCGAGCTGCGCCGCGACGGAGCGGAGTGGGAGATTGTCGACCTCGGCTCCACGAATGGGGTCAAGGTCAACGGCAGGCGCGTCGAGCAGGTGCGCCTCGAGCCCGGCGACGGCATCGTGCTCGGCACCTACGAGATGTCCTTCGAGGTGGAGTGATGGGCGATCCCGATCCGATCGCCGTGATGCTCAAGTTCGGCTTCCTCGCCGTGCTCTACCTGTTCCTGTTGTGGATCGCCCGCAGCGCTATGCGCGACCTGCGCCGCGGCGAGGACGCCGCGCCCGCCGCGGCCGGACCGGGGATGGGCGCGCCCGGCGGTGGACACGACGGAGCCCTGGACGGTGACGGCCTTCCCCCCGACCTGCGCCCTCGGCTCGAGGTCGTCGCGGCAAAGGGACACGAGCCGGGACACGCCTTCGCGGTGCGCTCGGGAGCGCAGCTCGGGCGCTCGGAATCGGCCGACGTGCCGATCGACGACTCGTTCGCCTCCGCCTCGCATGCCCGCATCTACCCGTCGGCGCGCGGGGTGTTCATCGAGGACCTCGGCTCCACCAACGGGACCTACGTCAACGGCCGCCAGATCACGCGGCCCCTCCAGCTCGAGGTCGATGACACTGTGCGCATCGGCGACACCGAGCTGCGGTACCGGGAGTAACGGCGTGGGGATGTCGGTCGTGGAAGAGGTCGGCCTCACCGACGTCGGGCGTCAGCGCCAGTCGAACGAGGACTCCTTCATCGAGGCGCGGCCGCTGTTCGCGGTGGCCGACGGGATGGGCGGCGCCCGCGCGGGCGAGGTCGCCTCGCGCATCGCCGTCGAGGCCTTCGAGAGCTCGCGCGAGCCCGCCGCCGACCCCGAGGCCGAGCTCGTGGCCATCGCGCGCGCGGCCAACCGGCAGATCTACGAGCTCGCGCACTCCGACGAGGCTTACCGGGGGATGGGGACGACGCTGACCGCGGTGATGGTCGGCGGCCGCGAGGTGACCGTCGGGCACGTGGGCGACAGCCGCCTCTACCGCCTGCGCGACGACGAGCTCGAGCGGTTGACCACAGATCACTCGCTGGTCGAGGAGCTCGTTCGCAAGGGCCGGATCCTCCCGGAGGAGGCCGAGACCCATCCCCAGAAGTCGATCATCACGCGCGCGCTCGGCGTCGAGTCCGACGTCGAGGTCGACACGCTGACCTGCGCCGCGAGCGACGGGGACGTCTACCTGATCTGCTCCGACGGGCTGACCGGGATGCTCTCCGAGGACGAGGTGGCCGAAGTCCTGCGCACCCGCGACTCGCTCGAGGGCGCCGCCCGCCACCTGATCGAAGCCGCCAACCAGGCCGGCGGGCGCGACAACATCACCGTCGTCCTCTTCCGGCTCTCGGACACGGGGGCGGAGGCCGGCGCGCCCGACGACGGCGACACCCTGTCGGGCCGGGAGACCGAGACCGCGCTGGACACGAGCCAGGTCCGTACGGCCGTCGCGGAGGCCGAGCGCGAGACGGACGGACGGCGATCTCGGAAAGGCACCGACGCCGGGGAGACCATGGTCATCGACGCGCGCACGGCCGAGGCCGAGCGGGCCGCGGCCGTGCGCCCTGCCGGAGCGGCCTCACGCCCGCGGCGCAGCCGCGCGGCGGTCGTTCGGCGCCGGGTGCTAGTCCCGCTCCTCGGCGTGGTCGCCCTGGCCGCGGTCGCGGGCGGGCTGTGGGTGGGCGGCCGTCAGGCCTACTTCGTGGGCGTGAGCGACACCGGCCTCGTCGCCCTGTACCGCGGCCTGCCCTACGAGCTGCCGTTCGGCGTCGACCTCTACGAGGAGCTCTACGAGAGCACACTGGCGGCGCGCTCGATCCCCGAGCCCCAGCGCCGCGAGGTCCTCGACCACAGCCTGCGTGGGCGTGCCGACGCCGCCGACCTCGTGCGCCAGCTCGAGCGCGGGCGCACGCTGAACCCGGTCCCGGCCGGCGGGAGACGCTGAGCGCGATGGCCTCCGCCCGCCTGCGCGAGCTCTTCCTCCTGATCCCCGTGGCCCTGCTGGTCACGGCCGGCTTCGCCGCCGTGCTGCTCTCGCGCACCGACGAGGTCAACGAGCTGAGCCTCACCTACGGCGCGGCCTTCCTCGGGCTGTGCGTTTTCGCGCACTTCTTCATCCGGGCGCGCCTACCCGACGCCGATCCCTACCTGTTCCCGCTCGCGGCCCTGCTCGCCGCGTTCGGGCTGGTGATGATCTACCGCATCGACGAGGAGCTGGCGCGCCAGCAGGCGCAGTGGTTCGTGATCGGGCTCGCCCTCTTCTGCGCCACCGTCGGGCTGCTGCGCGACCACCGCTCGCTCGAGCGGCTGCGCTACACGATCGCCGCGGCGAGCATCGTGCTGCTCTTCATGCCGCGCCTGCCCGGGATCGGCGGTCAGGTCAACGGCGCCTATCTGGCCATCAACCTCGGCCCGGTCGAGTTCCAGCCGGCCGAGTTCGCCAAGATCGGAATCATCATCTTCCTGGCGAGCTACCTCGCCGAGACCCGTGACGTGCTCGTGCGCGGCCGGGTGCCGCGCCTGAGTCTCAAGCACTTCGGCCCGCTGCTGGTGATCTGGGGCGCGGCCATGCTCCTGCTCGTCTTCATCCGCGACCTCGGCTCCTCGCTCATGTTCTTCGGCGGGTTCCTCGCCCTGCTCTACGTGGCGACCTCGCGCCTCTCGATCGTCGCCGCCGGCGCGGGGATGTTCGCCGCCGGCGCGTACTTCTTCGCGAGCACCGTAGGCCACGTCCAGGACCGCGTGTCGATCTGGCTCGACCCCTTCCGGCCCAAGGTGGTCGAGGACGAGGGCTACCAGATCGCCCAGAGCCTGTTCGCCCAGGCCGACGGGGGCCTGTTCGGGACGGGTTTCGGTCGGGCGCTGCTCGACCTGCCGGGCGGCGGGAAGATCCTGCCCGCGGCCGACACGGACCTGATCTACTCGCTGATCGTCAACGAGGTCGGGCTGTTCGGGGCGACGGCGGTGGTGCTCGCCTGCCTGCTGTTCACCGCGCGCGGGTTCAAGGTCGCCATGCTGGCGCGCGACGGCTTCTCGAAGCTGCTTGCCGCCGGACTGACCGCGGTCTTCGCCATCCAGGTGTTCGTGATCGTGGGCGGCGTCACGCGGGTGATTCCGCTGACCGGCGTGACCCTGCCCTTCGTCTCCTACGGAGGCAGCTCGATCGTGGCCAACATGGTCCTCCTCGCCCTGCTCCTCATCGTCTCCCAGGACGCGCGGCGCGACACCGTCGCCAAACGCGGAGGCGTGGCATGAACCGCTCCATCGTTCACCTGTTCGGGCTGTTCACGCTGCTGTTCGCGGTGCTCGTGGTCTTCACCTCGCGCTGGGCGGTCCTCGAGGCCGAGAGCCTCGAGGACAACATCGCCAACCGCCGCCCGCTGCTCGAGCAGCAGCGCATCCCCAGGGGACTGATCCTGGCCCGCGACGGCACCGTGATGGCCGACAGCCGCCGCCTCGGTACCCGCGAGACTCGGCGCTTCGTGCGCCGCTACCCGACCGACTCGCTCTTCTCCCACGCCATCGGCTATTCGTTCATCGATCGCGGGCAGTCCGGGCTCGAGCAGTCTCACAACGACGAGCTGGTCGGCAAGGGCAACGAGCTGGCCACGATCGTCGACGAGCTGAGCGGTGCCCGGGAGGGCGACAACCTGCGCACCACGCTCGACCCCAAGGCGCAGGAGGCCGCCCGCCGGGCCCTCGGCGGCCGGCGCGGATCGGTGGTGGCGATCGAGCCGGACACCGGGCGCGTACGGGCCATGGTCAGTGTTCCCGACTTCGACCCCAACGCGGTGCCCGAGGGCTTCAACCAGCTCAACGCCGACGCGAGCTCGCCGCTGTTCAACCGAGCCACCCAGGCGCGCTACCCGCCGGGCTCGACGTTCAAGGTCGTGACGGCCGCCGCGGCGCTCGACAGCGGCGACTTCACGCCCGAGACGGCGGTCTCCGGCAAGAACAACAAGCCGATCTCCGCCGTCCCGCTGCAGAACTTCGAGGGCGCCGAGTTCGGGCAGGTGACCCTGACCGAGGCGCTCACGAAGTCGATCAACACCGCATGGGCGGAGGTCGGCGAGCGGCTCGGCGACTCGACCATGCTGCGTTACATGCGCCGCTTCGGGTTCGGCAGCGAGCCTCCGGTGGACCTTCCGCGCAACCAATTGGCTCCGAGCGGGATCTATGGGGAGGATGGGCTGCTTGACGCGAGCGACGACATCGACATCGGCCGGGTGTCGATCGGCCAGGAACGCCTTCAGGTGACTCCGCTGCAGATGGCCATGGTGGCCTCGACGATCGCCAACGAGGGGACGCTGATGGCGCCGGTCTTCGCCGAGCGCACGATCGCTCCGGACGGACGGGTGACCGACCGCTACCGCCCCGACCGGGTCCGCAGGGTCATGGGCGCCGACGCCGCGCGCGGGCTAACCCGCATGATGACCAGCGTGGTCGAGGAGGGCTCGGGTACCGCGGCCCAGCTTCAGGGCGTGCGGGTGGCGGGCAAGACCGGGACCGCGGAGCGCGGTGCCGGGGTCAACCAGGCGTGGTTCGTAGCCTTTGCGCCGGTCGGGAACCCGAAGATCGCGCTGGCCGTGACCGTCGAGCAGGCGTCCGGCACGGGCGGCGAGATCGCCGCGCCGATCGCCCGCCGGGTGCTCCAGGTCATCCTCGGCACGCGCGGTGGCGGCGGCTCTGGCTCCGGCCCGGCCGCCTCGGGAGGGTTCTAGGTGCTGAGATGACCGAGGTCGCCGAGAACACGCTGGTCGACGGGCGCTACCGCGTGCGCGACCGCATCGGCTCGGGCGGTATGGCCGACGTCTACGAGGCCGAGGACACCCACCTCGGGCGCGACGTCGCGATCAAGCTGCTGCACCGCCGCTTCTCGCGCGACAACCAGTTCGTCGAGCGCTTCCGCCGCGAGGCCTCGGCCGCGGCGCGGCTTCAGCACCCGCACGTGGTCAGCGTCTACGACCGCGGCGAGCACGACGGCACCTACTACATCGCCATGGAGCGCCTCGAGGGTCGCACGCTCAAGGACCTGATCGTGGAGGAGGCCCCGATCGACCAGCAGCGGGTGGTCGCCCTCGGCCTCCAGATCGTCGAGGCCGCGCACTTCGCCCACGAGCACGGCGTCATCCACCGCGACCTCAAGCCCCACAACGTCATCGTCGGCACCGACGACGAGCTCAAGGTCACGGACTTCGGGATCGCGCGCGCCGGGGCCTCGGAGATGACCGAGACCGGCTCGATCATGGGCACCGCCCAGTACCTCTCGCCCGAGCAGGCGGAAGGACACGCCGTGACCGCGAGCTCCGACGTCTACTCGATCGGCATCGTGCTCTACGAGATGCTCACCGGACGGGTGCCCTTCGAGGCCGAGAGCGCGGTGACGATCGCCCTCAAGCACCTGACCGAGCTACCCGAGCCGCCCTCGACGCTGCGCCCCGACGTCCATCCCGCCCTCGAGGCCGTGGTCATGCGGGCGCTGGCCAAGGACCCGGCCGACCGATACGAGAGCGCGGCCGACCTCGCCGCCGACCTGCGCGCCGCCCGGGAGCGCATCGTCGCCGGAGAGGACGGGCGCGGCACCGTGCTCCCCGCAGGAGCGATCGTCCCGGTGGCGGGCGCGATCGCCTACGGTCCGGCCCTCCTGGCCGACGAGGAGGACGAGCGCCGGCGCCGGCGCTGGCCCTGGCTCGTGCTCGGACTGCTCGCCCTCGCCCTGCTCGGCGTGGGCCTGGCGGCGCTGCTCTTCACGGCTCAGGCCCAGGTACCGCGGGTCGTCGGCCAGGACGTCGACCGCGCCACGGCGACCATCAAGCGTGCCGGGTTCCGGGTCCGCGTGGAAGCCCGAACCGACCGCGCGCCGGAGGGAAGGATCCTCGCTCAGCGACCCAGCCCGGGGCGCGAGGCCGACGAGGGCTCGACGGTCACGCTCGTGGCCTCGACGGGCCCGGCCGAGCGCACGATCCCCACGGTGATGGGCGAGAGGGAGCGCGCAGCGGTCCGCGAGCTGACCGAGGCCAGCTTCCGGGTCGAGACCGAGGAGAGATCGTCGGCGGACGTCGCCTCCGGCCGGGCAATAGGCACGCGGCCGCCCGCGGGGACGGAGGTCGAGGTCGGCGAACGCGTGCGCCTGCTCATCTCCTCCGGGCCGCGCGAGGTCGAGGTCCCGCGCGTGGTCGGGCTGACTCGATCCTCGGCCGAGTCCGCGCTCGAGGCCCAAGGGCTCGGGGTGATCGTCGAGCGCAGGCGTTCGGAGGAGTCCGAGGACGAGGTTCTGTCCCAGAGCCCCGACGGCGGTGCAACGGTCGAGGAGGGCGCCGCGGTCTCGATCGAGGTCTCCACCGGCCCCGACAAAATGAGGGCCGCCCCCGCCCCTCCCGAGCCCCGTCCTCCCGGCCCCGACAGGCCGCCGCCAGAGGACGCGCGGACCACGGTGCCCGGGGTCGTCGGGCTCTCGCCCGGAGCGGCGAGCTCGCGTCTGCGGGCCGCCGGCTTCGGCGTGGCGCGGACGACGCGCCCGGTCGGGGACGAGGATCGCGAGGGCATCGTGGTCGACCAGGCGCCGGGTGCGGGCGCCGAGCGTCGCGAGGGCTCGACGATCACGATTGTCGTGGGCGAGGCGCGCAAGGTCATCGACCCTGGCGACGGCGACCAAGTCGATCGAGCGTCTGAGACGGGGTGATCGAACTGGAGAGCTGCCGGGCAAGAAGACCGAGGACGGGGACTGGTTCGAACGGGGCGTGAGGGTCGCCGTCCTCGCGGGAGGACGCTCGAGCGAACACGACGTCTCGCTCGCCTCGGGCGAGGCGGTGCGCGGGGGGCTCGCCGAGGCCGGCCACGAGCCGATGGCGGTCGAGGTCGCCCGCGACGGGAGCTGGCGCCACGACGGCTTGCCGGTGACGATCGAGCCCGGCGGCGGCCTGCTCGGCGCCGACACGGTCTTCCCGGTCCTGCATGGTCCCTTCGGTGAGGACGGCACCGTGCAGGGGCTGCTCGAGATCGCCGACGTGCCCTACGTGGGGGCCGGCGTGCTGGCCTCGGCCACCTGCATGGACAAGCTCGCATTCAAGGACCGGATGGCGGTCGCGGGCGTGGCGCAGGTCGACTACGCCGCCGTGAGCCAGGGCGACGACACCGCCGCGCTCGAGCGTCTCGGGCTGCCGGTGTTCGTCAAGCCGGCTCGGCTCGGCTCGTCGGTCGGGATCTCCAAGGTCTCGACCGCGGAGGAGCTTCCCGCCGCGCTCGAGGTGGCCTTCGCCCACGATCCGCTCGTCATCGTCGAGGCCATGTCGCACGGCCTGGAGGCCGAGTGCTCGGTGATCGGCAACGACGAGCCGCTGGCCTCGGAGCCGGGCGAGGTCACCTTCGAGGCCGAGTGGTACGACTACGAGGCGAAGTACACCGCGGGCGGGATGGAGCTCGTGGTGCCGGCGCGGATCGATCCGGAGGTCCGCGAGCGGGTGCGCTCGCTCGCCGTCGAGGCCTACCGGCGCGCCGGCTGCGCCGGGCTCGCGCGGGCCGACTTCTTCGTGGAGGATGACGGCCGCGTGCTCGTCAACGAGCTCAACACGATGCCCGGCTTCACCGCCACGAGCGTCTTCGCCAAGCTGTTCGCCGCCTCGGGCATGGCCTACGCGGAGCTCGTCGACCGGCTGGTGGCGCTGGCCCTGGAGCGCTACGAGCAGGTGCGCGGCTACCGGTTCTGAATGCGCGGTCGAGGCCGGACGGCTGCGTCGCTCTCTCTACCGCAGCAGCGTGATCTCCGAGATCGAGGCGCGGCTCTGCCCCGCCGGCAGCCGCGTGATCCAGATCAGGTAGTTGCGGAACCCTCGCCCGCGCGTGTCCAGGCGGATGCGGGCCGTCTCCCCGACCCTGGTGGGCGCGGCGACGCGGGTCCACCCGCCGATCTGTGAGGGCACGTCGTCCGCGGCGTAGACCGCCGCCTCGAAGCCGGGCTCGGGGCTGACGAGGCTGAGTCGGCGGGCGGCCACGGGACCGCCGGCGTCGACGTAGAGCCCCACGCCCGCCTTGGTGAGCCCGCCCCTGTAGCCCTCGGTGCTCCAGAACGTCGTGCGGTTGTCGTCGATGGCCTGGGCGGTCTCGTCGGCGTGCTCCTCGTTGTCGCCCGCCGGGTCGTAGTCGTTGGCGGCCAGCAGGGTGGCCGGGGCGAGCCCGGGGAGGCCGCGGTCGGCGTCCCCCGTGGTCCCCTGCTCGGTGCGGCTGGCCAGCACCACCAGAGCCGCCGCGGCGGCGGCCCCGATCAGCATCGCGGTCGCGAGCCAGCGCGCGGGGCGGCGCAGCCGTGTGGGAGCGTAGGAGGAGGAGTCGGGCGGCAGGTGACGCAGCACCGAGGTCGCCTCGCCGCCGGTGGTGTGGCCCGAGCGCGCGGCCTCGATGGCCAGGGCCTGCTCGAGGTCGTGGACCATGTCGTCGATCGTGCGGTAGCGGTTGCCGGTCTCCTTGACGGTCGCGTGCTCGACCACGGCGGCCAGCGTCGAGGAGACCTCGGGGCGGCGAACCTGGACGTTGGGGAGCGGCTCGCGCACGTGCTTCATGGCTACGCCGACCTGGGTGTCGGCCTTGTGGGGCACGTCGCCGGTGAGCATCTCGAACAGCACGATCCCGAGCGAGTAGATGTCGGACTGGCCGGTGACCGAGT
Source organism: Thermoleophilaceae bacterium (assembly GCA_013812485.1). Taxonomy (GTDB): domain Bacteria; phylum Actinomycetota; class Thermoleophilia; order Solirubrobacterales; family Thermoleophilaceae; genus JACCUC01. Next base: position 2,355 of record JACCTJ010000325.1, on the reverse strand, counting down.
GACCGAGGGCCTGCTCGGGCGAGACGTAGTCGGTCGTACCGAGTACGCGACCGGTCATGGTCAGGCCTTGGGCCTCGAGCGAGCGGGCGATGCCGAAGTCGGTGACCTTGGCCCGTCCCTCCTTGTCGAGCAGGACGTTCTGGGGCTTGACGTCGCGGTGCACGAGCTTCGAGGCGTGCGCAGCGGCGAGCGCTCGCCCGATCTCGATCGCGTAGGCGATCGCCTCGTCGACCGGCAGGCGCCCGAGGCGGCGGATCCGCTCCTTCAGAGTCTCCCCGTCGATGCATTCGAAGACGATGTAGGGGTGACCGTCATCCTCCCCGGCGTCGATCACGCCGACCACGTGTGGGCTCGAGAGCCGCGCCACCGCGCGGGCCTCGCGGCGGAAGCGCTCGAGCTGATCGGCCTCCCCCGAGATCTCGCGGTGCAGCAGCTTGATGGCCACCCAGCGCTCCAGGGTCTCGTCGAAGGCGCGGTAGACGGTCGACATCCCGCCCGAGCCGAGGCGCTCGTCGAGGCGGAAGCGGCCGTTGAGGAGAGTGCCTATCACCGTGGTCTATTTTGGCGCGTCATGCCCGTCGACGTGCGCTACCTGACCGATCCGGCCTGCTCCTGGTCGTGGGCTTACGAGCCGAGGCTCCGCCGCCTGATGGCCGAGTTCGGCGACGAGCTGCGCTGGACGTTCGTGATGGGCGGCCTGGCCCGCGACTACGGCGCCCCGGGCGGCAGCGATGCTGCCGAGGCCGCGCCTGACGGCTGGGGGGTGCACGCCTGGCTGCTGGCCCATTGGCTTGAGGTCTCGGCCGAGGGCGACATGCCGTGCGACCCGCTCCTGTGGCGGGAGAGCCCCCTGCGCTCGACCTATCCGGCCTGCCTCGCGGTCAAGGCCGCGGCCGAGCAGGCCGCCGACGGCGGCCACGCCTACCTGCGCGCGCTCCGCGAGGGCCTCCTCTGCTTCCGGCGCAAGCTCGACACGACCGAGGCGCTCGTCGAGGAGGCACGACGAGCTCGCCTGGACGTCGAGCGCTTCCGGATCGACCTCGGCTCCCACGCCATCGTCGAGGCCTTCGGCGCCGACCTCGAGGAGGTGCGCGCGGTGCCGGACGAGGCGCGAGACCTCGGCCGGGTCATGGGCTCGGGCGCCCGCGAGCGGCTGCCCTTCCCGACCCTCGTCCTGGTCGGCGAGGATGGCTCGCGGCGGTGGGTCTACGGCTACCGGCCCTACGAGGAGATCGCGGCGGCGGCGTGCGCGGCGGGTGCTCGCCCGGCCGCGGACGGAGGACCCGACGTGCCCGCGGCCCTGGGTCGCTTCGGACGCATGGCGACGGCCGAGGTTGCTGCGGTCTGCGACCTGCCCCGGCCGCGCGCGGCGAGCGAGCTGTGGCGTCTCGCCGTCGAGTGGCGGGTGGCGCGCATTCCCGTGCTCAGCGGCGAGCTGTGGGAGTTGGCCTAGCCGGCGGCTGGGGGGTGTGCGGGCCAGCACCGCTCAGGCCGGCGCGAAGCCGTGCCCGCGTCGGCCCGCGAGCCCGACCCCCGGCAGCTCCACAAGGCCCGCCTCGGCGGTGACCGAGCCGATCGCGGCGGTACCCGGGTAGAAGCCCTCGAGCAGTTTCACGGCGGCCGCGGCCTGCTCGGCGGGGACGACGCAGCAGAAGCCGCAGCCCATGTTGAAGACCTCGTAAAGCTCGGCGGGGTCGGTCTCCGAGCGCTCGGCGATCAGGTCGAAGATCGGCGGGACGGGCAGCGGCACGTCGATCCGGTAGCCGATCTCGGCGTGGAGCCGGAGCAGGTTGAGCAGGCCGTCGCCGGTGATGTGGGCGAGGCCGCGGATCTGGATCTCGGGTTCGGTGAGCAGGGCCAGGATCGCGCGCACGTAGATCGCCGTGGGGACGAGCAGCTCTTCGCCGACGCTGCGGCCATCGAGCTCGGGCGGCGTCTCGGTGAGGTCGGGCAACGCATTGCGGGCCAGGGTCAAGCCGTTCGAGTGGATCCCCGACGCGGGCAGGCCGACCACCGCGTCGCCGGGCTCGATTGCGGCGCCGGTGACCACGCGATCGAGCGCGACGATGCCCGCACACGTGCCCACGAGGTCGAAGCCCCGCGGGGACGGATGGCCGCGCACGAGCTCCGGGAGCTGCGCGAGCTCGCCGCCGGGGATCTCGATCCCTGCCGCCTCCGCCCCGGCCCGTAGCCCCTCGGCGATCGCGGTCAGCATCTCCGGGTCGGCTTCCTCGACGGCGATGTAGTCGAGCAGCGCGATCGGCTCGGCCCCGACGCAGACCAGGTCGTTGGCGTTCATGGCCACGCAGTCGATCCCCACGGTGTCGTAGCGCTCGAGCGCCTCGGCCACGATGA
>JACCTJ010000289.1 GCA_013812485.1 Thermoleophilaceae bacterium | reverse complement strand
CGATCGAGGAGAAGACCGGCGTCGACGTGATCGCCGCCCGCGATCGCGACGCGCTGGTGGCGGCGGCCGCCGGGCGCGGCATCGAGCTCGACCCGGCCGAGACCTGGCCGCGGCTGGTGGACGACCTGCTCTCGAAGCACGTGGAGCCCGCGCTGCGTGACCCCACCTTCGTCCTCGACTACCCCGTCGAGCTATCGCCCTTCGCCAAGGCTCACCGCTCCGAGCCGGGGCTGGTCGAGCGCTTCGAGTGCTTCGCCGGCGGGATGGAGTTCGCCAACGCGTTCACCGAGCTCAACGACCCCGACGAGCAGCGCGCGCGCTTTGAGGAGCAACGGCGCCACACCGCGCAGGGCGACGACGAGGCCCAGCCCTACGACGAGGACTTCGTACGGGCCCTCGAGCAGGGGATGCCGCCTACGGGCGGGATCGGGATCGGCGTGGACAGGCTCGTGATGCTCCTGTCGGGACGCAACTCCATCCGGGAGGTCGTCCTCTTCCCCGCGATGCGGGACCGTCCGGCCGACGCGAACTGACCCGCTCGCCGGAGTGAGCGCATTTTCGCTGTCGCGGCTACGGCGAAGCCGACCGCAGGGCGTTGTTAGACTGGCCCCAGGCCGAGGAATCCACCCCGCCGTTCATCCCGTAGGCATACATGCCGATGAGATGGGAAGGACGAGGGGCCTTCCCGTCCCCGCGAGACCCCGAAAGAGAAGGATCCCAGCCGTGTTCGAGCGCTTCACAGAGCGGGCCCGCCAGGTTGTCGTCCTGGCCCAGGAGGAAGCCCGGATCCTGAAGCACAATTACATCGGGACCGAGCACATCCTGCTCGGCCTCCTGCGCGAGGAGGAAGGGCTGGCCGCCCGCGTCCTCGAGTCGCTCGACATCACCGTCGAGCGCGTGCGAGCCCAGGTGGTGCGCATCGTCGGGTCGGGTGAGGAGGTCACCTCCGGCCAGATCCCCTTCACGCCTCGGGCGAAGAAGGTGCTCGAGCTGGCGCTTCGCGAGGCCCTCTCGCTGGGACACAACTACATCGGCACCGAGCACATCCTGCTGGGACTCGTGCGCGAGAACGAGGGCGTGGCCGCCCGCATCCTGCTCGACTTCGACGCGGACTCCGAGAAGATCCGCAACGAGGTCATCCGCATGCTCTCGGGCCCCGGCGGGCGTCAGCGCTCGGGCGCCCAGCCCGGTGCCCAAGGCGAGGGCAAGAAGAGCTCGAAGCTGCTCGACCAGTTCGGGCGCAACCTCACCAAGCTGGCCTCCGAGGGAAAGCTGGATCCCGTCGTCGGTCGCGAGACCGAGGTCGAGCGGATCATGCAGATCCTCTCGCGGCGCCAGAAGAACAACCCGGTGCTGATCGGCGAGCCCGGCGTGGGCAAGACCGCGGTGGTCGAGGGCCTCGCCCAGCAGATCACCAGCGGCGAGGTGCCCGAGACGCTCAAGAACAAGCAGATCTACACGCTCGATCTGGCCGCGCTCGTGGCCGGCTCGAAGTACCGCGGCGAGTTCGAGGAGCGCCTCAAGAAGGTGATGAAGGAGATCACCCAGCGCGGCGACATCATCCTGTTCATCGACGAGCTGCACAACCTGGTCGGCGCGGGCGCGGCCGAGGGCGCGATCGACGCGGCCTCGATCCTCAAGCCGGCGCTGGCCCGCGGCGAGCTCCAGACGATCGGCGCGACCACGCTCGACGAGTACCGCAAGTACCTCGAGCGCGACGCGGCGCTCGAGCGCCGCTTCCAGCAGATCAAGGTCGACCAGCCCTCGATCGAGGAGACCGAGCAGATCCTCAAGGGATTGCGCGAGCGCTACGAGGACCACCACCACGTCGAGATCACCGACGAGGCGCTGCACGCCGCGGCCGAGCTCGCCGACCGCTACATCTCCGACCGGTTCCTGCCCGATAAGGCGATCGACCTGATCGACGAGGCGGCCTCGCGCATGCGCATCCGCTCGATGACCTCGCCGCCGGTCTACCGCGAGCTCGAGGACGAGATCGACTCGACGCGGCGCCAGAAGGAGCAGGCGATCGAGGCCCAGGAGTTCGAGAAGGCCGCCAACCTGCGCGACCAGGAGCGTCGCCTCTCGGGCAAGAAGCGCGAGCTCGAGGAGCAGTGGCGCTCGGGCGAGTCGGCGGATCGGCCGAAGCTCGGCGAAGAGGAGATCGCCGACATCGTCTCCATGTGGACCGGCATCCCGGTGTTCAAGCTCACCGAGGCCGAGACCCAGAAGCTCATCCGCATGGAGGACGAGCTGCACAAGCGGGTGATCGGCCAGCAGCCGGCGATCGAGGCCGTCTCCAAGGCGATCCGCCGCTCGCGCGCGGGCCTCAAGGACCCCAAGCGACCCACCGGCTCGTTCATCTTCCTCGGCCCCTCGGGGGTCGGCAAGACCGAGCTCGGGCGCACGCTCGCCGAGTTCCTCTTCGGCGACGAGGACGCGATGATCCGGATCGACATGTCGGAGTACATGGAGAAGCACTCCGTGTCGCGGCTCGTCGGCTCGCCTCCGGGCTACATCGGCTACGACGAGGGCGGTCAGCTGACCGAGGCCGTGCGGCGCAAGCCCTACAGCGTGCTCCTGCTCGACGAGATCGAGAAGGCGCATCCGGACGTGTTCAACATCCTCCTCCAGATCCTGGAGGACGGCAGGCTGACCGACGCCCAGGGGCGAACGGTCGACTTCCGCAACGCGATCGTGATCATGACCTCGAACATCGGGGCCTCGGAGATCGCGCGCAACACGCCGCTCGGCTTCGCGATCGCCGACGACGAGACCGGCATTCCCTACGAGGACATGAAGAACCGGATCATGGGCGAGCTCAAGAAGGTCTTCCGGCCCGAGTTCCTCAACCGCATCGACGAGGTCATCGTCTTCCACAAGCTCCAGAAGGTCGAGATCAAGGAGATCGTCGATCTGCTGCTGCGGCGCGTGCGCGCGT
>JACCTJ010000276.1 GCA_013812485.1 Thermoleophilaceae bacterium | reverse complement strand
CCGCGGTAGAAGACGATCATCGTGAAGCGGTCAGGCTGCTGGTCAGACAGCCTGAAGCCTCCGTCGCCAAGGGTCTCGACGGCGAGCTCGGGGGCGGGGGCCTGCGGCTTGGGGGCGCTCATGGTCCTCCTTCGGTCGTGTTGGTTAGATCAGGATAAGTCAGAGGATCGACGAGGCAGTCTGGGCCGGGCCCGCGGCGGCGGCGGGGAACCGGTGCGCCGTCTCCGGGCAACTAAGCTGGACCCGCGCCGGCCCGGCCGACCAGAACTCGCCCGCTCCGGCCGGGTGGCGCTCGAGCGCTCCGGCCGAGGCCGCGGCCTCGAGCTCGCGAAGCGCCCGCCGTTCGGAGAGCTCGGAGGCGGCAGCCAGCTCGGCGGCGGCGTAAAGCTCGCCGGGGCGCTCCAGGAGAAAGTCGACCGGGCTCGCGGCGCGTCGGCGCTCGAGCCCTGCCGCCAGGTTGTGCAGCGCGACCTCGTACGCCCCGAGAGGCTGGAACCCCGGCACGGAGATGTTCCTGCCTCCGCTCGACAGCACGTAGCTCGGCGTCGTGTAGCGGTCGCCGCCGTTCCGGGACGCCGCAGTCTTGCCGAGCTTGCGGGCGACGCGGTCGGGGCTATACGCCTCGCGCATGTCGGCCTCGAGCGCAGCTTCGGTCGCAGGATCTTCGAGGTCGGCGGCCAGGCGCCGCGTATCGAGGCCGGCCTCCGCGGCCAGCCCGAGGATCTCGCCTCGCTCGTCCAGGAGCCGTGTCTCCGCGAAGTAGGCGAGCCGCAGCCGGCGCTCGAGCGCTGCACCTCGCCCTTGACGCTCGGCGGCCTTGACGGCGCGAGCGGCCTCGCAGGTCGGCACGAGCCGCGGACGTACGGCGAGGCAGAACGGCATCCCGTGGCGACCGTGGAAGACGCGGTAGCCGTCGGCGAGGCCGGCCGGCGTGTAGCCGCCGTCGGACATCGCCGCGGAGGAGGCGTGCAGGCCCACCTGCACCGTCCGCCAGCGCAGCTGATCGCCGTAGCGGGTCTCGAGGGCCAGGCGCACGGGCTCGGCGCTGTAGCACCAGGGACAGCCCACGTCGTCGTAGCGAGAGATGTCGACGAGCGCACTCATTCGATCAGGCCGCCGCTCGGACCGCGTGCGCGGTCGCTCGCGCGGCCACGAGCAATGGGTCGTAGACACCCGAGAACGGCGGCGCGTAGGAGAGGTCGAGCATCTCGAGCTCGTCGACAGCCATCCCTGACCAGACGCAGGCGGCGAGCACGTCGATCCGCTTGGCCGCGCCTTCGACGCCCACGATCTGCCCACCGAGCAGGCGACCGCCAGCATCGGCGACGAGCTTGACACGGATGGGGCCCGTGCCGGGGAAGTAGCCGGCTCGCGTCTTCGAGTCGATGCTCGCCGAGACGACATCGATACCGGCATCGGCCGCCTCGCCCTCGGAGAGCCCGGTTCGCGCGACCTCGTAGCGGCAGATCTTCGAGACCGCGGTGCCGATGAGGCCCGGGAAGCTGGCGTCGCCGCCCGCGGCGTTCGTCCCGGCCACCCGCCCCTGCTTGTTGGCGTGGGTGCCGAGCTGGACGTTGACCGGCCGCTCGAGCAGGCGGTGCCAGCTCTCCGCGCAGTCGCCCGCGGCGAAGACGCCCTCCGCCCCCGCGCAGCGCTGGTGGTCGTCCACCGCGAGCGCACCGCTCGGGCCGATCTCGAGGCCCGCCGCCTCGGCCAGTGCGACGGCCGGGCGAACGCCGGTCGAGAGGACGACGTGGTCGGCCTCGAGCTCCTCGTCGACGAGCTTCACCGATCGCGCGCGACCGTCGGGGTGGCGCCGTATCTCCTCGATCTCGCCGCCGAGCAGGACACGAATGCCCTTGCCCTCCGCCGCGGCCTGGACCTCGGCCGCCATGTCGGCGTCGAGCGTCGTCATGACCTGATCGGCGCGGTCGACGAGCGTGACCGACATGCCGCGCTCGATCAGGGCCTCCGCCATCTCGAGGCCGAGGTAGCTCGCGCCGATCACCACGGCGCAGCCCCCGCCGCGGCCGTTCAGGAGCTGATCGCGGAAGCGCTCGGCGGCATCGACGGTGCGCACCGGCTCGATCGCCTCGGCGCCGGGGATGGGAGGGACGACGGCCTCGGCGCCCGTGGCGTAGACGAGCTGGTCGAAGCCTTCTCGGGCCGGGGCTCGGCCACGGCGGGCGACAGTGACCTCCCGGCGGTCGAGGTCGATGTCGACCACCTCGGCCTCGGTGACCACCTCGATCCCCTGCTCGGCGAACTCTGCTGGGCGGCGGGAGATGAGTCGCTCCGCGTCGTCGAACAGGCCGGCGACGAAGTAGGGGATCCCGCAGGCCGAGTAGGACGTGTAGGGGCCGCGCTCGAACGCCCGGATGCCGAGCTCCGGAGCGAGGCGGCGGGCGGTGGCCGC
>JACCTJ010000275.1 GCA_013812485.1 Thermoleophilaceae bacterium | reverse complement strand
GGGCGAGCTCCTTCCTCTGGTACGAGTACTCGAGGCCGAAGTGGCGCACGCTGCGGCGGGCGGTCCGTCCGCGCATGACGACAGGTTGGAAGTCGAGCACGTCGAGCAGATCGAGGAGCGTCCGCTCATCCTCGACGGTGATGAACTGCTCGCGGTAGACGAGGCCGTCGGGGAGCAGCGAGGGTTCGGCCGTCCTCGGCGGCATGCCCCGACCGTATCGGTGCCTCGGGCAGCGCGTCCGGGGTTCACGCCTTCGCTGAAGTGAGCGCAACCGCTCTGAACTCTGCTCTTTGCTCCACCTGGGCGCCTCGGCCGAGGCACAAGCCCCACGACGCGGGGCCGCGATGCAGTCTCCCGGACGAACAAGACGGCGACGCTCGGGCGGCCCACTCGGTCCGGCAGCCTCTGAAAAGCGCAGGCATCCTCGCCACAGTCACGGGGCAAGGAGCAGCGACGGGGCCTCGGCGGCCACCTGGCGTGCGGCTCCGCGTCATCGGGGCGGCCAGGCCATGACTTCGACGAGGTTGCCGGCCGCGGATCCTTCACGAACGCCCGCGGCGCACCAGTGGCGGCTCCGCTGGTCGGCCGGTGGCCTGCTCGAATGATCGGCATCGAGCGCAGTCGCCAGTAGGTAACGCCGGAGGGAAGAACGATCGCGCCCTAGCGAGGCCCACCGTCTGCTCAGGGACGCTGCGGACCGGCTCGCGGAGATCAAGGACCGACAGTCAGCGTCGGAGCGAGTCCTTTCCGGGCGACAGATCGGTCGCCGCTGACCCGTCGAGGCCCCGAGCTCGGTGACCGCAATCTCACGCCGAGGCACGCCAGCTTTCTAACCTGCGCCGACTTGCTGCGTTATAGCGCTTGGAAAGTTGTTCCCGAGGAGGAGGTACTCGTGAAGAAGTTGATTGCTGTCGGGGCGACGGTCGTCGCGATGGGCGCACTGGCTGGACCAGCCGCGGCCGCGGCGCAGGTGAACCAGCCGCCCAACTGCGAGCGCGGTCAGACCAGGGCCGCGGCGAACGCCCTCAAGAAGGGCAAGGTCGATCAGGTCGCGAAGCACACTCTCAAGGCCGCGGCGTGCGCGGCCGGCCAGCCGCCTCGCAGTGGCGGCGGCGTCTTGTAAAGCGTCGACTAGGAGCGTGGGTCAGTAACCCCTGACCCGTCCGACCCAGCCTCGAGAATCTGCCTGCAAGCGACGAGTCCCGAGGAGGACGCGCATGGCGCAGGCGGTGGCGGGGCCCCAGGAGCGGTTGATCGAGGTCGAGGCGGCCGAGCCCGAGCGAGCGGCGGCGTCGGCGCCCGCCGGCGAGGACAAGGCGTTTCGGGACTATGACCCCCACCAGGTGCTCTTGATGGCGCCGGTGCTCTCGGAGTGGGTGCCCGAGGGCGATCTCGCCCATTTCGTCTGCGACCTGGTCGAGACCTCGCTCGATCTCGCCCCGATCTATGCCTCGTACGAGACTGAGCGGGGGCACCCGCCCTACGACCCGCGCTTGATGCTGAAGCTCCTGATCTACGGCTACGCCACCGCCACGCCCTCCTCGCGCAAGCTCGAGCAGGCCACCTACCGCGATGTCGCCGTGCGCATGCTGTGCGCCGACCAGCACCCCGACTACCGCTCGATCGCCCGCTTTCGCCGCCGCCACCTCGAGGCGCTGGCCGAGCTGTTCGTGCAGGCTCTGCGGCTCTGTGAGAAGGCCGGCCTGGTCAAGCTCGGCACGCTCGCCCTCGACGGCACCAAGCTCAGGGCCTCGGCCTCGCGTCACAAGGCGATGTCCTACGAGCGCATGGTCAAGGCCGAGGCCGCCCTCGAGCGAGAGATCGCCGCGATCCGCGCCCAGGCGCAGGCCATGCTCTGCGAAGCCGAGGCCACAGACCAGGCCGAGGATGAGCGCTACGGGCCCGAGCGCCGCGGCGATGAGCTGCCCCAGGAGCTCGCCCGACGCGAGTCTCGCCTGGAGCGCATCCGCGCGGCCAAGGCGGCGCTCGAGGCCGAGGAGGCCGAGCGCGAGCGCGCTCGCCACGCCGTGGCCGCCGCGGAGGGGCGCAAGCTGCGAAAGCCCCATCCCGACGTCGAGCCCCCGGCGCCCAAGCCGACCGCGCAGCGCAACTTCACCGACCCCGACTCGAAGATCATGAAGACCTCAGACGGCTCCTTTCATCAGTGCTTCAACGGCCAGGCGGTGGTCGACGGGGAGGCCCAGGTGATCGTCGCCGCCGAGCTGTCCGCCGAGGCGCCCGACGCTCGCCAGCTCGAGCCCGCCCTCGCCCAGCTCGAGGAGAACCTCGAGCAGATCGACGCCGAGCTGCCCGAGGACGCCAGGTTGCTGGGCGACGCCGGCTACTTCTCCGAGGACAACCTCGAGGCCACCGCCGCTCACGGCCTCGACGCGCACATCGCCACCGGCCGCCTCAAGCACTCCGAGCAGATCCCGCCGGCCCCGCGGGGGCGGATTCCCAAGGACGCCACCCCGAAGCAGCGGATGGCGCGCAAGCTGCGCACCAAACGGGGCCACACCGCCTACGCGAAGCGCAAGACGATCGTCGAGCCGGTGTTCGGCCAGATGCAGACCGTCCAGAACGCCAGGCAGCTGCTGCTGCGCGGCCAGGCCGCCGCGCGAGCGCAGTGGCGCTTCAACTGCGCGGTCCACAACCTCCTGAAGCTGCACCGGGCCGGCGGAATCGGGCTGGTCGCGGCCCGCTGAGGGCTCGGCCGCCAGATCCAGGCGCTCGGAGCTCGGCGGGGCGGCCCGCGACCCGCCCCGCGGCACCACCTGAGACCATTCGGGCGATGACGGAGACGCCGCGCCGCTCGAAGCCGCCGTCAGCCGGGCCAGTTCGGGTTAGCGACCCACGCTCCTAGCGGCTGTTCTGGTCGCGGTCGCCCCTTTGAACCCCGAGACGCCGTGGTGCTAGCGGGCCGGCCAGCAGAAGCGTGCGTCGGCGCGGTGACCGGCAAGCGAAGCGCCACACAGGCCGCAGCTCCGCCGCGTCTCTCGGAGGAAGTACGTGCGTCAACCTGGGGAACTCGATGGCACGGGTTCTTCGCCTCGCGCTGACCGCGCTAACGAGCGCGGCGGTTCTTATCGCGCTCGTTGCGACCGGGTCCCTCGTCCGTGGATCAACCGCAGAGGACACCGTTAGCGACGGCGTCGAGCGTCTCTTGGCGGCGATCGCGACGACCGGCGTCTGCATGGTCCTCGTCGTGGTCTTTTCTCAGGGCAGGCGCGGATATCGGTGGTCGGTGACCGTGCCCGTCGTGCTCGGCGCGGTCGTTGGTGCAGTCATCGGTCTGTGGCTCCTTGGCTGACAGCCCGACCCCGTACGTCCAGGCCGTCGCGAACACGTCCACACCAGGCCCTCGCCGCCGGACTCGAACGCGGGCACCCCGACCTCCGCCGGGTATCGCAAGACGTCGGCCAGTTGAAAGCCGAGGACAACAGCGTCGCTTGAGCCGCGTCGCGTACGCGGCTCCATGCTTCCCACGGCGCCCGTCACTGGACCCGAAACCGGCCGAAGGTCTGCCCTGTCGCTGAGGATTGCGGCCGCGCTGCAGAGCGATATCCTCAGGGCGACACAACTCGCACGAAGCGCAGAAGAAGCTCGACAAGCTGGGGGTCGCTCAGTGCGCGCCGTCTCGTCTACGCCACTGCGGTTAGCTCGTCCGCGCGAGTCCCATGCCCGTCCGCGCGCGCGTGCCCGCCGCACCGCCGCACGCCGCGCCTCCGGCCCGCGTTCCGGCCAGGACCCTGGCGACGACGAAGGAGAATTTGAGCCGGCACGTTGGCTGCGCAACACCGCCAACGTCTCTTTCTGGCGCACAGAAACGGACGCCGAGAATGCCGAGGCGGAGTACCGCGAGTTCGCCGAGGCCCGAGGCCGCACCTACGACGGCCGACTCTTTCGAGCGGGCTCCGCAGTCACCGCGTTCGAGCAGACGCCCGACGCCGCTGAGCGCGACACGATCGCCCGCTGCCTCTGATCGGGCGCCGGGCGCTCTATCCGTGCGCACGCGCGTTGGGCACGCATCCGCTCGAGAGGCGGAGTCCGTGGAGTCGAACGGTTCACCACTGGGACCCTGGGCGGGACAGTAGATGCGGCCCCACGTCGCGGTCGCGTAGCACGGGCGGCCGTCGCGGCGGAGGGAGGCGCAACGCATCGGCAGACCAGCAGGCGGCTGCCCGGACGGGCTCGCCGATCAAGGCGTGAAAGCGGATCGCTCCGAGGCTCGAGCGCTGAGGCACCTGCGGGCTACGCCAAAAAACGACGGAAGCGACCGAACGGCTAGCTCGGTTGCTCGCGGCCAGCGATGGTCTCTTCGTATCGCCACGGCGCAACCTCCTCGGCGCGCCGTCGGCGAAGCGCGGCGTCTGCCAATGCCGCCATCCAGACGAGCCGCCGGCGTGAGGCTTCCACTGACACGGCGAGGAGCGTCTGGAGCGGGGTATCGGGCGAGGGCACGGGGTCGAGCACGGCCTGGCGCTCCCAGTCGGTAAGGGCTGCCATGAGCTCCGGCGCTCTCTGCCAGTCGCCGTCGGGTAGGCGCCCTTCCGGCCAGGCGGCCCAGGGGAGCACTCCCTCGCGCCAGAACGACCGGCGTCCCGCCTTGTAGTCGCGCCGCGTCTGTTGGCGGCGCGCCTCGGCGCTCCCAAAGGTGAAGTCGTGGCCGACGAGCGCGTAGAGCGTGTGTCCGAGGAGGTCGATGGCGCACGCGGTGGCTTGGCAGCGGACCCGCGCCGCGGAGTTGGTCTCCGTACGCGGTCGACCGTAGGCGGGCGGCGGCTCGGGCCGCGGGATCGCCGGCCCTAACTCAGAACGAGGTCGCGGCGAAGGCGAACCTGTCGCGGGACACGGTCGGCCGCCTCGAGCGGGGTGAGGCGCCGACGCTGCGAACGGCACAGGCACTGAGTTCCGTGCTCGACGCTCCCGTGGGCGCACTCGCGTACATCGGGCGGGCATCGCCGCCCCAGAGAAGGCGGACGACCGCGCGGCCGAGTAACGGGCGCTCAATGTAGGCGCTGTAGAAGCGTCCGCCGAGGCCGGCGTAGTCGTCGGTCTGAGGCACCGGCGAAGTCTCCCCGCCACGGCCGATAGACCCGGTCCCCGCTGACGGATC
>JACCTJ010000258.1 GCA_013812485.1 Thermoleophilaceae bacterium | reverse complement strand
GTAGCCGTTCACGGGGAGTCGCCGACCTGAGCCGAGTTCCTTCCCGGCCCCGAAGTCAGGGAGGAGCCAGCGAGGGAACGGGCTGCCGCTGATGGCCGGCGCTGGCCGCCTCGACCAGGTAGCCGAGCGCCGAGCGTCCTTGAAGGCGGCAGGTCTCCTTGACCGAGCAGATCCGCTCGACCCAGCGGCTGCCGCGCTCGGACTGGGTGCCGAACTGGGTCTTTCGCATGATCACGGCGTGGCGGAGCGCTCTCTCGGCGGCGTTGTTGGTGGGCTCGATCCCGGGGACCTCGCAGAACGTCCAGAGCGCCTCGGACTCCTGCAGCAGGCCCGCGCAGAAGTTTGCAGTCTTGGTGTGGCGGCCGCGCTCGCCCTTGCCGAGCAGCACCTCGATCCGCTCCCGAAGCGGAGCCAGCTCGGCGGCCAGCCAGGCGAGCTCGTGGCCCTCTTCGAGGTAGCGCCGGTGGGCGACGATCACCTCGCGAGCGGCCTTGACGAGCGAGCGCCCGAGCTTGCCGGCGGCGCCCGCTCGCTCGGAGATCTCGACGAGTTGCCGGACGACATGGGCCCAGCAGAGCTGCTGCTGGAGCACGTCGAGGAAGTGGTAACCGGCGTAGCGGTCCGAGATCACGAAGCCGCCGAAGTCCTCGCCGAGCAGCTCCTTGGCGGCGCGCTGCGAGCGTGAGGGGTCGATCCGGTAGCAGGCCTGAAGTGCCGAGGCTGCCAGCCACAGCCACTGCTGGGCGCCGCGCAGGCGCCAGCTCGTCTCGTCGGCGTGGACGACCTCGGCTCTGCGCACGGCCTCTCGAAGCTCGGCCCACGGATCGGCCAGGAGCGCGCTCATCCGCATGATCGTCTGGTCGACCGCGCCGGTCGAGATCGGGCAGCCGAAGATCTCTCCCGCGACATCTCGGACCTGCCGGCGCGAGAGCCGGTAGACGCCTGCCAGGGCGGCGATGTGGGCCTCCATCCGCGGCCCGAAGGCCGAGGACGAGACCCCCGCCGCGCGCAGCTCGGCGAGGTTGGCCTGGCCGCAGCGCGGGCAGGCGAGGCGGTGTAGCCGATGCTCGAAGATCAGCGGCGAGATCGGCGGCAGCTCCCACTTGTGGTGGACGAGGGGGTCGCCGAGACGCTCCTCCGAACCCGAGAAGCAGTGCCCGCACTCACACGGGCTCGGCAGGTGGTCGAAGCGCTCGTCAACCCGCTCGGGCGGGGCCATCTCGCGCGTCTTTCCCTCGTGACCTGGCTGGCCGCCCTGCTTTCGAAGCGACTGTTTGGCCCGCCGGCGAGCCTCGGCGCGGCGCTGCTGGCGGCTCATCGGCGGGTCCTGAGACGGCGGCGTCGAGCTGTTCTGCGAGCTCCGGTTCTGGCGGCGCTCGAGCTCCTCGACCTCGACGCGAAGTGCGGTCACCTGCTCGATCAGCGTCGCGACCAGCTCTCGCGCCGGCTCCCCACCCGAGAGAGCGACCGACTCTGCCTCCTCGCGCCGCATGAGCGCACGATTCCTTTCACGGGAGAGGAATCCTCCTCAGCCTGGCGACACCCCGTGAACGCGTACGCGCTCGCCGGCCTGTTTCTCGGCGGGCTGTTAGCCGTGTTCACGCACTCGGTGCTGCTTCCCAACACGACGAAGGTGCTCTACTGGGGATACACGCGCGACGACCAATCGCGCCTCTGGGACTACGCGACGCCGGCCGGCAGCTACTCGGTTCCGGGCAACCAGCCAGCGAGCCTCCCCGGGGCAACGCCGACACATCCGACATGTGGTCCGCGAGCACGCGCTGCTCGAGACGCCCGAGGGCCACACGCCTTGCTCCACGGCGGCTTTTCTCCCGACTGCGCGTTCACCTTCGACCCTTCCGGCCCTAACTCGCCTCCATGTTCTTGGTGACGACGTCCATCGTCTCTTGCAACTCCTTCGTCAGGCTAAATTCAACGACCTCAGTTCCGGCGAAGATCTCCGGTGTATGTCCTGGCGGCGCGTAGTAGGCCTCGCCCGCCTCAAAGACCTCGTCGCGATCGTCGAAGTGGTAGGCGACCTTCCCCCTGATCACATAGCCCCAGTGCGCCGCCTGGCAGCGGTCGTCGGGAAGTCCCTTGAAGAAGGGGCTCAGGTCGGCGTCCTGCGTATACGTCTCGAACCCGACGGTGTAGCCGCCGGCAAAGTGCTCGAAATGGCCCTCGTATCCCTCAAGCGTCTCTGTCTCTGAAGCGCTTTGCTTGGACGCCTTTGGCATGGCTCTCCTCCTGTGTCGTGATCTTCTGCTCTGGCTAGACCCTATGGAGCATCGGTCGCTCGGCGCTTGAGCCAAAGTCGCCCGGCACCCCGCGCATAGATGTGCGGGGGCTGGGCGCCGGGGTGGTCCCGGAGCCGACACCCCAGCTATGGGAGGTGCCGACCATGTCGGAGAGTATGGCGCTGGTAGGGCTCGACGTGCATCAGGCGCAAACGGTTGCGGCGGTCCTCGATCCAAGGAGCGGCGAGCGGCGCCTGGAGCGCTTGCGCGGCGCGCCGAGCGCGGTGGTGGTTGGGTTCCTCGAGCGACTGGAACGGCCGGTGCGCGCGGTCTATGAGGCCGAACCGATGGGCTTCGGGATCGATCCCTCGCGCACCGGTAAGCGTTCACGCCCCGTCGCCGCCGTGAGGAGGATTCCTCCCCGGTGAATGGAATCTCTCGCGTGTGCGGCGCGAGGACGCCGAGGCGGTCGCTCTCGCTGGCGGGGAGCCGGCGCGAGAGCTCGCCGCGCAGTTGATCGAGCAGGTGGCTGCGCTTCGCACCGAGGTCGAGGAGCTCCGCCGCCAGCTCGGGCGCAGCTCCGAGAACAGCTCGACGCCGCCCTCCCAGGATCCGCCGAGGACCCGTGCCGAGCGCCGCGCCGTGGCCCGCAAGCACTTCAAGGCCTCCTCGCGAAAGCCCGGCGGCCAACCCGGCCACGAGGGAAAGAGCCGCGAGCTCGCCGCGCCCGAGCGAGTCGACCGGCGCTTCGAGCACCTGGCGGGCGAGTGCGCGGGCTGCGGGCATCGCTTCGACCCTCCGAGGAGCGCCTCGGCGAGCCGCTTCGCCACCAGGCCTCCGAGCTGCCATCGATCCGTCCGCTCGTCTTCGAGCATCGCCGCTTGAGGCTCTGTTGGCCGGGATGCGCGCGCTCTCAGCTCGCCGAGCTGCCCGCGGGGGTGTCGGGCTCGGCCTTCGGGCCGCGGCTTCAGGCCCACCTCGCCACGCTCGCGGGCGTCTACCGCCTCTCGCGCCGCCAGGTCGCCCTCATCGCCGAGGAGATCTTCGGCGTCGCGATCTCGACCGGCGCGGTCGATCGCACGATCATGCGGATGAGCGCGATCCTGGCGGACCCGTGGGCCGAGCTTCGCGAGGCCGTGCGCCAGGCCGAGGTGGTCCACGCCGACGAGACGGGCTGGCGCCTTCGGGGCGCCCAGCAGTGGCTGTGGCTCGCCGCCTCGGCGCTTCACGCCTGCTACCGGGTCGACCCCTCGCGCTCGAAGGCCGCCGCCAAGGAGCTACTCGGCGAGGACTTCGGCGGCTTCGTCGTCTCGGACCGCTACGCCGGCCATCACCTCCTCGAGCTCCTCCACCAGCAGCTCTGCTGGGCTCACGTCATCCGCCGGCTGAGCGAGATCTCCGAGCGCTCCGGCGCGGCGGGCAAGCTCGGGCGCGAGCTTCTCAGAGCGGCCCGCGAGGTCCCCGGACGATCGGGTCGCGGATCGTCGCCGCTCATCGGACCTACCTGGAGCAGGGCCGCGACCTCGCCTGGCTTCAGGGGCGCCTGGCGCCGCTTCGCGAGCGGATCGAGGCGCTGCTCGGCAAGGGCTCGCGCGGGCGCCGCCAACGGACCGCGCGCTTGTGCGCCGGGCTGGTGGACGAGTACGAGGCGCTGTGGACCCTCTGCGAGGTCCGAGGCGTCGAGCCGACCAACAACGCCGCCGAACGCGCGCTCCGCCACGCCGTGATCATGCGAAAGACCCAGTTCGGCACCCAGTCCGATCGCGGCAGCCGCTGGGTCGAGCGGATCTGCTCGGTGCGCGAGAGCTGCCGCCTGCAGGGGCGCTCGCCGCTCGCCTTCCTGATCGATGCGGCGAGCGCGGCTCACGAGGGACGGTCGGCGCCGTCGCTGGCTCCTGGCTGATCCGGAGCCATGGAGGAATCGCCCTCAGGATGGCGATGCCCCGTGAACGGTTACGGCTGCAGGCCGGCAGGAACATCGACCCCTCCGGGGCGACCGCCGACGCCGACATCGTCGCAGGCTACGGCCGCTGCGTGATCGAAGCCATGGCGGCGGGCCGAGCCGCGTACGTATACGACCACGCGGGCGGCGACGGCTGGGTAACGCCGTCGACCTGGACGCGGCTCGAGGCGGGCGGCTTCACCGGCCGCAGCGGGCTCGGCCCGATCGATCGCGACCGCTTGCTGCGCGACCTCGCGAACCACAGCCCCAAGATGGGCGCGGACAACCGAGAGCTGGCACGTCGACACCATAACGTCTTGGCGCACGCCGAGCGGTCGTCGGG
Organism: Thermoleophilaceae bacterium; assembly: GCA_013812485.1. Taxonomy (GTDB): domain Bacteria; phylum Actinomycetota; class Thermoleophilia; order Solirubrobacterales; family Thermoleophilaceae; genus JACCUC01. Next base: position 3,015 of record JACCTJ010000258.1, on the reverse strand, counting down.
CTCCTTACACGGCCCACCTCGTCGCGCACCGGCCCGACCGAGGCCGAGGAGATGGGACGACTCCTGCGGATCGCCTGGGCCCACGAGCGCAACGCGAAGAGGAAAGGCAACCGCATAGGTGTTCTCGAAGGACGCCTCGAGGAGGACAAGCGCACGCCCGAGAGCTCGCGGACGAGCTCGCCCGCGAGCGCCCGGCAGAGCCAGCAGCTTCGGCCCAAGCTCCGGCGAGATCCGCTCGTCGCGGGTCTACCGAGCGCTAGCCGGGGCGCGCCGCGTGGCGACGACCGCCTCCGGCCGACGCACTTGAACCTTCCCGGCGGAAAGCGACAGCCCTCGAAGACCGGGGGGGCGAGCCAGGCGCCCACCGCCCCGTTGTCGTCACCGCGGCAGCGAGAGCTCGCGCGCCCAGCGCCTGATCTGCCGCCAACGCGCGCCGAGCAGGCGTGGGAGGTCCACGGAGCGCTCGTCACGCACATAGGACAGAAAGGACTCGAGCAGGTCTTCCCGGCCGACGGTCGAGAGGCTCGAATCCGGCAGGTACCCCGGTCGGGCCCGGTTGGACACCACACGCTCGGCCGCCGCCGTCCACAGCAGCCGCCGCTCCGACTGGCCGGCGTCGGTGGCCATCGCCTGGTCGAGCAGGTCGGCGCAATGGACCACCCACGCCCGCACGCGGCGCTCCTCAGGCCACCTCGCCCATCCAGGGTGCACCTGCCCAGGGTGATAGCGCTTGAGATAGAGCGAGACGGGCACGCGGTGGTGCTCGCCGTACCGGGCGGCCGCGGACACCCACGCGGTATCGCACGAGAAGCAGTCCATCTCGTTGGTGGGGACCCCTCCCACTCGACGCAGGGCGTCGAGGCGAGTGAGGCCCCGGAACGCGACGGCGGAGTGCCGCCCGACCAACTGGATCATCTGGCGCGCGAACGGCGTGCCCGTCAGCGAGGGCTGGGTGATCGTCCCTTGCTTGTCGCCGAAGGTCTCGATGTCGCAGTAGACGATCGAGGCCTTCGGCGCCGTCCGAGCGTGGTCAACGAGCGTCTCGAGGTAGCGCGGATCGAGCAGGTCATCCTGCTGCTGGTAGCACCAGAAGGGCGTCTCAACCTGTTCCATCAACCAGCTGATGTTCTGCGCCCAGCCGAGGTTCTGCGGCTGTACGACCATGCGAAACCGCGTGTCGTCGAGGAAGGGGCGGCACGCCTCTTCGGACTCGGGATCCGGCCCGTCGACCGAGATCAGCACCCGCAGATCGCGATGGGTCTGGTCGCAGATCGACCCGAGCGTCTCGGCCACGAAATCACGGCCGCGATGGACCGGAACTCCGAGCGTCACCTCCTCGCCGCCGCTCACGCCATCCCGAGGACCCTGTCGGCCGCGACCTGAGCGAACAGAGGGGCCATGGTGAGCTTGCCCGTGTCGATCGAGTGGTAGCCCTCGCTGGAGCGGGTGCCGATCGCGTGACGCTCGTGCAACCCGCTGTCAGGGTCGTCGATGTCCGTCTCACCCCAGGCGAAGATAACCCCTCCCTTAACAGACACGGCGTCGGCGTCGAGGGGGAGCCGGCCCACCGCGGGGACGATGGCCGCGAGTCCATCCAGGATCTGGTCGCGGATCTCGCCCGAGAACCCGCCCTCGGACGCGCTCGGCCATCTCGGGGGCTCGAGCTCGATCGAGATGTCCCTCATGCCCGCGGGGTACCAGGACAGATAGAGGTCCTGGCCGCGGTAGACGACCACGTCGCCGAATGCACCGAGCACGATGGTGCTGCACGGCACGGCCGCGCCGGGGGCGCGGAGTCGCACGAAATGCTTCATGCGCCACATCCACGGACGCGGCGGTTCGAGCCCTACCGTCCGGTCTACGGCGAGCCTGCCGTCCCACAGAGCGTTGACGATCTGGTCGTAGCGCTCGCGCCCCGGACCAGCTCCGTTCTCGAACTCGACGTCGAGGCCGCTGCCGTTGCGCTCCACCCCTTTCACGTGCGTGAGCAGGCGGCAGCGAATCGCCGGATCGTCGTTCAGGCGGTCGCGCACCAGGCCGGCCAGCGCCTCGGGATCGATGCCGACCTCCGAGGTGCGAAAGGCGGCGCTGACCGCGTCCGGATCGTAGAGGTCGCGCAACTCTCGTCGGCCCATCCGAGCGGGGGCGACGCGGGGGTCGGCCCCCAGGTAGTCGACCGTCGCCCCATCCCCCTCCTCCAGCGCCAGTCGTGGCAGGCAAGCAGGTGGGCCTCGACCTGGCGTGGACTCAGCAGGCTGGCCCGGTGCACTACGTAGTTGAAGGGTCGCGAGACCGGCACCGAGTCGATCGCTTCGCCCAACCACCGGCGCAGGAACGGCGCGAAGCTGAGACCGCCTCGGACCATCGTCCGCGCTGTGCTCAGCGTCGGGTCGTTGGCGTAGACGTAGCCGAGGTGGACCTTGCCCTCGTTCTGCGCCGAGGCGCGCGTCAGGCACCGTTCGCGAGCCTCGAGAGATCCACGGCGATGCCCCGAGCGGCGAGCTCCATGGCCACGCACGCCCCTTGGAGGCCTCCTCCGAGAACGGCGACGCGCATCGCGCGAGGATAAGCAAACGACTCAGCGACGCTCCGTGACGTAGGCGACACGCACGGAGCTCAGCTGTCACGACGCGGCTGGGAAGCGGGGCACCCAGGACTCGAACCTGGAATCGCCGGTTTTGGACACCTGCAACTTCTCCGACTCGTTGTTCCTCAGTCAGTCGAGCTCACGGCCCAGGACTCGCCTCGCCAGTTTAGAAGGCCTGTAGCTCCTCTGACTTGGTAATGCTGAGTCAGCCGAACTCCCGCGGTGGCTAGCAAGTGAGCGGCACTCGATGCCTTCGCCGTGACGCCGACGGGGTGAGGCGGCGCTCTGGCGTCTCGGCAAATTAGGCACCGGCTGCCTCCAGCCGCGCGTAGGCCTCCTCGACCTGGCGCTTGACGCCGGCGTGGCGCTCGGAGGAGGAGGCCGAGCGCTCGGGATCCGACCAGGCGGAGGGGTCCGCCAGCTCGTCC
>JACCTJ010000251.1 GCA_013812485.1 Thermoleophilaceae bacterium | reverse complement strand
CGTCCGCATTTGGCGAGAGGTTACCGACGCACCCCTGCCTCGACTGAATCCAGACGCGCCTGACAAGCAGGTCGCGGCCCTCGAGATGGAGGCGGTGGAACTGCTCGCCGCTCGGGCCGATCCCGAGTGCGCGGCCGATCTCCAGTTCCAGCTCGCCGAATTGACGGAGGGCCGACCGAGCGATGACCCAGTCTCCCGGCGCGCCCGAGCGATCCGCCCCATGCTGCTCGACCTGGACGAGCGCCGGTCCGGCTCGAGCGGGGGCCCTCTGCCTCCGCCGGCCGAATCCTGAGGGGGGGGGAGTGCAACCGTGCGTCGCCCTTTGTAGCAGCGACATCGACTACGGAGTGTGCTCGGACCACGGTGCAACGGAGCCCGGAGATCGCTCCGGGCTCCGGCATGCGCCCGCGAACTACTCCGTCGCGTCCGCCCCTTCCGAGTCGCCCTCTTCGACGACCAGCTTGTAGGAGTCGTCGAGCCGCACGTCGACGGTGCTGCCGTCGGGCTTCGTCACCTCGACCTCCCAGGTGGCGCCGTTCCCCGAATCTCGCTCCACGGAGTTCGCGCGTCCACCCCCCGTCGTCTCGAGGGCCGCGGCGGTGGCCCGATCCGCCTGCGAGCCGCGGACCTGCTCGGCGGCGTCGTTCTCGGCCTCGCGCGACTCGTTCGCCGACTCGGGATCTCCCGAACCTCGGCGCCAGGCGACTGGCCGGTGCCTTGGTCGAGGCCTGAGGCGGCGCCGGCGATGGCCGATCCGCCGAGGCCGAGGGCCGCGAAGGCGGCTACGCCCATAGGATGTTCTTCAACTGCTTGGTCATGGTGCTCCTTTCGTCGTGATCCAAGCAGGAGCGAAGGTACGACTGCGTTCTGAGATGTCGCTGAGAGGCTCTCAGGTTGGGGTGGGAGCGGGTCGGCGCCCGCCGCGACCCTTCGCGACCCGAGGAGTGTTCAACGGTTCGGCGGGGGCGAGCGCGGAGTCGCTGGCTCGAAGCCTCCCGCCATCCCTAACATCGCGCCCATGGCCACCACCCCAAGATTCGATCTGGCCGACGTCGCCGCCCTCGGAGAACGCCTGCGGGCCAATGTCGGCCGGGCGGTCAAAGCGGTGGACGAGGTCGTCCAGGACGTGCTCGTCGCGCTCCTCGCGGAGGGCCACGTGCTCGTCGAGGATCGTCCGGGGGTGGGCAAGACGGCGCTCGCCCGCGCCTTCGCCCGCTCGATCGACGCCGAGTACGCGCGCATCCAGGGCACCGCCGACCTGCTCCCGGCCGACGTCGTGGGGACGAGCATCTTCAACCAGCGCGAGGCGCGCTTCGAGTTCCGCCCCGGCCCGGTGTTCGCGAACATCGTCCTCGTCGACGAGATCAATCGGGCCTCGCCCAAGACCCAGTCCGGGCTGCTCGAGTGCATGCAGGAGCGCCGCGTGACCGTCGATGTCCACACCCACGAGGTGGCGCGGCCGTTTCTCGTCATCGCGACGCAGAACCCGCTCGACTACGAGGGCACCTATCCGCTGCCCGAAGCCCAGCTCGATCGCTTCATGGTCCGGGTCTCGCTCGGCTACCCGTCTCCCGAGCAGGAGGCCGACATGCTCGCCGAGCACGCGGCCGGGGATCGCGTGCTCGACCTGGCGCCGGTGTGCGACCTCAGCGGGGTGCTCGCCGCGCAGGAGGCGGTGACGCGCGTCCACGCCAGCGACGCTCTGCGGCGCTACGTCGTCGCCATCCTCGAGCGCACGCGCGCCGACGAGCGGGTCGAGCTCGGGGCGAGTCCCCGCGCCGGGCTGATGCTTCTTCGCGCGGCCAAGGCCGCCGCCGCCCTCGAAGCTCGCGACCACGCCCTCCCCGACGACGTGCAGACGCTCGCGGCGGCGGTCCTCTCCCACCGTCTCCTGCTCGTTCCGGAGGCCGTCTGGGCGGACGGAGCCGAAGCCGTGGTGCGCGACGCCGTCGCGCGCGTGCCCGCTCTCTGAGCCGCCCGTGGCCCGTGCGCTCCTGACCGGGCTGCTCGGGCTGCTGCTCGCCGGCGCCGGTGCGGTCTTCGGCGCGTCGGCCCTGCTTCTCCCTGGCTGCGCGCTGGTCATCCTCGCCCTCGCCTGCGCGGCCTGGGCGGCGCTCGCCGGGTGGGGACGGCTCGAGCGCCGGATCGGCTCGACCCGGGTGGTCGAGGACGAGCCCTGCTCGGTCGTCCTCGAGGCCCGGACGCTTCTGCCCTCGCCACCCGGAAGCGAGATCGTGGAGCCGCTGGCCGCAGACGGAGGCCGGCCGGCGCGGTGGCGTCGCACCCAGCGGGTCGAGACCGAGGTGCGTTTCCCGCGCCGCGGGCGCCACGAGCTCGAGCCGGCACGCCTGATCGTGCGAGATCCCCTCGGCGTGGCCTCGCGCGAGCTCCGCTCAGCCCCGGGCGAAGAGGTGCTCGTCCTGCCGAGGATCGAGGCGGTGCGCACGGCGCGCTCCGGAGGCGGCCAGCTGTCCGCGCTCTCCCGGCTCTCGGAGTCGGCGTCGGAAGAGGGCCCGCGCGTCGACTTCGACGGGCTGCGCGAGGCACGGCCGCAAACGCCGGCCACCCGTATCCACTGGCCCGCCGTCGCGCGGACCGGCCGGCTCGTCGAGGTGAGCCTGCTCGCCCAGATCGATCGCCGCCCGGTCGTCGTCCTCGACGCGACGAGTCCGTCGTCGCCCGCTGCGCTCGACAGTGCCGTCCGCGCCGCTGCGTCGCTCTGCGTCGCCTTCGCCCGCGCCGGCGGCTGCGACCTGCTCCTGCCCGGCGAGCGGCGCCCGTCGCACGTCGACGCCACCCTGGCCGCCTGGCCGGCTCTCCACGTCCACCTCGCCCTCGTCGAGGCGGGCGGGCATCCCGTCCTGCCGTCCCGGCTCGGGCGGGTGGGAGCGGTCTTCTGGGTCAACGCGCACGAGTCAAGTGGAGGGCTCCCGAGCAGCGTCGCCCGCAGCACCTGCGCGTGCTTCCTCGTCACCCCTGGGCCCGCGACGGCGTCCTCGGCCTTCACGGTGGCCGCCTGTCAGGGCCGCCCCCTCGGTCGCGCGGCGAGGGGGGCCGCGTGAAGGCGAGCGGGAGGGCGTCGTCGCCCTGGCGTGGCGTGGCGGCGTTCGCGCCGATGTGTGCGGTCGCCGCGCTGTCGTGGGCGGAGCTGATCGGCGACCCGCCCGTGTGGCGGATCGCCGCGCTGGTCGCGCTCGCCACGGGATGCGGCCTCGTCCTGAACCTCACCGCGCGCCTCGAGCCCGATGGTCGCGCCGAGGCGCGGATCGTGCGCGTCGTCACCGTCGCGGTGGCCCTCGTGGTGGGACCACTGGCCGCCGGCGTCCCTCCTGGACTGCTCGCCCCGGCGGGCTGGGAGCAGCTTGCCGCCGGGCTCACGAGCGGCGTCGACGGCCTGCCGACAACGTGGCCCTACAAGGGCAGCGATTTCTGGGTGCGTGAGACGGTGCTGCTGGCGATCCCCATCATGACCATTCCCGCGGCCGCGTTCGCCCTCTTGCCTCCCGCGGACGGGCCGGGCGGGCCAGAGGCAGCCGCGGTGCGCCGGGTCGGGGCGCTCCTGCTCCTGCTCAGCCTGATCGGGTTCGCCGGGTCGGAGCGCGCGCTCTCCGACCCCCTCGGGCGCGGCGCCCTCCTGCTCGTCGCCCTCGTCGCCTGGCTCTTCCTGCCGCGGCTTCACGCCCGCCCGGCCGCGGCGCTCGGCGCCAGCGTCGCGATCCTCGCGGCCGGCCTCGCCTCGCTGCCGCTGGCCGCGGCGCTCGCGCCGGGCCCCGCTCTGGTCGGCGGCTTCTCGGAAAAGCCGAAGGCCGCGCCGCCCGCCCCGGCCGGCCAACGCGACCGAGGGGAGCGATCGCGCCCACGGCCCGAGCGCCGAAGGCAGGAGCAGCGCAGCGCGGACGGCGGCGCCCGTGGCGAGTCGCCGGAGCGCCGCGAGCGGCCAGAGCGCCGAAAGTCGCCCGGGCAGGGCGACGCCGAGGACGGGCCGCCGGCCGGCCTCGTGATGCTCGCGGCAATCGCCGCACTGGCCGTCGGCTTGTTCGTCGTCCGACGCCGCCTGCGCCGCTCGGGCTCGGCGGGAGACGAAGCCGATGAGCTGCGCCGCGTGCTCGAGCGACTCGGCTGGAGCGTCCCGCCGGAGACCACGCTGGCCGAGCTCGAACGGGAGCTCGGCCAGAGCGCCGGTCCCGCAGCTGCCCGCTACGCCCGCCGCCTGCGCGAGCGGCGCTTCGGCACCCCCGGCTCGGCCCCCCCCTCGGGCCTCGACCGGCGCGCGTTGCGCAGCGCCCTCACCGCGGGCCACGGCCCGCGTGTGCGCCTGCGGGGCCTGCTCGCCCTGCCGCCGGCCGCGCTGGACCTGCGCCGCTGAGCCGGCCCCCTCAGCCCTCGCGCTCGAGCTCCTGCATGGCCGCGGCGGCATCGCGCGAGCGGCGCACGTGCCAGCGGATCCCGAGCACGCCGGCGAGGCCGGCGACCACGATGATTCCCACGGCGACGTAGGCGAGCGGCGAGTTGAGGTTGCCGATCGAGCCGCCGAGCGCGGTGTAGGCAAAGGCCCGCGGCGCGGCGCCGACGGCCGTCCCCGCGGCGATCTGCCAGGTCCGCACGTGCGAGAGACCCGCGGCGTAGGAGACCGGAGCGTCCGGTAGGACCGGGGCGAGGCGGAGGATCACCACCGCGCCGAACCCGTGGCGCTCGATCCAGGTCGCGAGCGCCTGATAGCGAGGTCCCCCGATCCGGTCCATGCCCTCCCGGCCGCCACGGCGCCCGACGGTCAACTCGACCAGGGCGGAGCAAACCGACCCGGTCAGCGTCACCGCGGTGCCGAGGATCGGGCCGAAGAGCAGTCCGCTCGCCCCCGCGATCAACGGGCCCGGGACGAAGCTCGCGTGTAGGGCGGTGCCCACGAGCAGGAAGACGAGCGGGGCCGCCACTCCGAACGGCTCGATGAAGGCCCGCACCCGCTGCGGCGAAGGCGCGCGGTTGGCCACGAGCAGGAACAGCCCCAGCAGGACGAGGAGCAGCAGTGCCAGGCGAGTCCGCGGCCCGACTCGCAGCCGCGAGAGGATCGATCCCTCGCCCGAGCGCACGCGGCCCGCGCCTCAGGCGCGCGCAAGCTTCTTGTAGGTGATGCGGTGCGGGCGGTCGGCCTCGG
>JACCTJ010000248.1 GCA_013812485.1 Thermoleophilaceae bacterium | reverse complement strand
ACTCGCCCGGCGGCTCGGTCTACGCGGGCCTCGCGATCTACGACACGATGCAGTTCATCAAGCCGGACGTTCAGACGACGTGCGTCGGCATCGCGATGTCGATGGGCGCGCTGCTGCTCGCCGGCGGCGCCAAGGGCAAGCGCATGGCGCTCCCCAACGCGAAGATTCTCATCCACCAGGTCTCCTCGGGCTTCCAGGGCCAGGCCACCGACATCGAGATCCACGCGCGCGAGATCCTCGACGTGCGCCAGCGCCTCGACCACATCATCGCCAAGCACACCGGCCAGGACTTCGAGAAGGTCACGCGCGACACCGAGCGGGACTACTTCATGAGCGCCGAAGAGGCGACGGAGTACGGGATCATCGACCGGATCGTCGAGCAGGTCTGAGGCGGATCGGCTAGCCGGTCGGGGAGGGGGAAACGATGGCGCGGCCCACGGAACAGAACGAACAGCTTCTCTGCAGCTTCTGCGGGAAGTCGCAGCGCCAGGTCAAGAAGCTGATCGCCGGACCTGGGGTCTACATCTGCGACGAGTGCATCGATCTCTGCAACGAGATCATCGACGAGGAGCTCACGACACCGGCGAGCTTCGACCTCGACAATCTGCCGAAGCCCAAGGAGATCAACTCCGTCCTTCAGGAGTACGTGGTGGGCCAGGAGCCGGCCAAGCGCACGCTCGCGGTCGCCGTCTACAACCACTACAAGCGAGTGCAGATGATGCAGGCCGAGGACACCGACCTCGAGCTGCAGAAGTCGAACATCCTCCTGCTCGGCCCGACGGGCTGCGGCAAGACGCTGCTCGCCCAGACCCTCGCCCGCATCCTCAACGTCCCGTTCGCGATCGCCGACGCCACCGCGCTGACCGAGGCCGGCTACGTCGGTGAGGACGTGGAGAACATCCTGCTCAAGCTCATCCAGGCCGCGGACTTCGACGTCAAGAAGGCCGAGACCGGGATCATCTACATCGACGAGGTCGACAAGATCGCGCGCAAGGCCGACAACCCGTCGATCACGCGCGACGTATCGGGCGAGGGCGTGCAGCAGGCGCTGCTCAAGATCCTCGAGGGCACGACCGCCTCGGTGCCGCCCCAGGGCGGGCGCAAGCACCCCCATCAGGAGTTCCTCACCATCGACACCACGAACATCCTGTTCATCTGCGGCGGGGCGTTCGCGGGGCTCGACAAGGTGATCGAGCGCCGGATCGGGCGCAACGGCGTGGGCTTCGGGGCGTCGGTGACCTCGAAGGCCGACAAGGACACCGGCGATGCCTTCGAGTCGGTGCTGCCCGAAGACCTCGTGGACTACGGGCTGATCCCCGAGTTCATCGGGCGGCTGCCGGTGATCTCGGTCATCCACCAGCTCGAGCGCGACGATCTCGTGACCATCCTCACCGAGCCGCGCAACGCGCTAATCAAGCAGTTCCAGCGCTTCTTCTCCTTCGACGGGATCGATCTCGTCTTCGCCGAGGAGTCGCTGCGTTCGGTGGCCGACCGCGCGCTCGAGCGTGAGACCGGCGCGCGCGGCCTGCGCTCGATCATCGAGGAGGTCCTGCTCGAGGTCCAGTTCGAGCTGCCCTCGCGGCGCGATGTGACCAAGTGCGTGGTCACCAAGGAGACGATCGAGCGCGGCTTGAAGCCGACGCTGGTGACCGAGGCCGCGCCCGATGAGGAGGAAGAGGACGAGGAGCTCGCGGAGGAGTCGGCCTAGTACGCGACCGCCAAACAGCTCTTCGAGGTCGAGGGCGGAGGTGGGGCGCCGCGCGGGGGCGTGGGACGCCTCCAGCGCGTGGCTCGCCGAGGACGAATCGCCCTTGGTCGCCGAGATGCGGGGCGCCGGCGCGCGCGGTTGCGGAGCGCTGGGCGCGGGACGCGGGCTCGCTTGAGGCCCGCCGGCCTCGGAGGCCGCGCCCGCGTCGGCGGCGCGCGCGGTCTGGTGAACGTAGACGCGCTCCGCCCAACCGGCCAGCTCGCCGACGTAGCCCTCCAGGGCGGCCAGACGCAGGCTCAGCTCTTCGACCTCGCGCTCGAGCTCGTCGCGCCGCTCGTCCTGGACGCCGCTCACCCGGCTCCCCTTCGTTAGATTGGCTGATGGGTTCTCCCGGCTCGGTGTCGACCCTGCCCATCGCTGCTGGTCGGCTCACGGTCTCTAGCCGGCCACCCCGTTTGAGGCGGGCGCCCGCCCGGTCGCACCCCGCGCGCGCGGGGGGTAGCGTGCTCCGCGTGAAGCAGCTCGCCGACGGCGTCCACCAGCTCCGCGGCTTCCCGCCCAACGCCATCAACGTCTACCTCCTCGGCGATGTGCTCGTCGACGCAGCGAGCCGTCACGCGGAGCGCCGTATCCTCCGCGAGCTCGACGGCCGCGCGCTGTCGGCCCACGTCGTCACCCACGCCCATCCCGACCATCAGGGATCGAGCCACGCCGTTTGCGCGCGTCGCGGCGTTCCGCTCTGGTGCGGAGAGGCCGACGCCGCGGCGATCGAGAGCGGGCGGCTCGCCGAGCGCCAGCCGCGCCACCCGATCAACCGGCTCTCCGAGCGTGCGTTCGCCGGTCCGGGCCATTCGGTCGCCCGCCGCCTGCGCGAGGGCGACGAGGTGGGGGACTTCGCCGTCCTCGAGACCCCGGGCCACTCCGCCGGGCACATCGCGCTGTGGCGCGAGCGCGACCGCACCCTGATTCTGGGCGACGTCCTCTTCGGGTGTCATCCGCTGACTGGGATCCCCGGCCTGCACGAGCCGCCCGGCTTCTTCACCCCGGACCCCGCGCGCAACCGCGAGTCGGCTCGGCGGCTGGCGTCGCTCGAGCCGGCGCTCGCCCTGTTCGGGCACGGCCCGCCGCTGCGCGACGGTCGCGCCCTCGCCGCCTTCGTGGCTCTTCTCGGCGACTGAGGCGCGCGTAGTCGGCTCCTCGACTGGAATGAGCATTCGGCACGCCGTGACCGCGATCACCGCCCCGCGCGGCTCGAACGGCTCCAACGGGTCGGACCCGCTGGCCTCGCCGGCGGCTGGCCTCACCTAGACCGTTCGCCGGACTCGGCCGCCCGGAGGGCGCGCCCTAGACTGCGCGCGGTGCCGCCGGACCGCCTCGAGACCCTCCGCGAGCGCACGCGGTACGCCCCGACCGAGGTCGAGGCGCGCGTGTTCGCGCGCTGGGAGGAGGCCGGAATATTCCAGCCCGAGCCGGGCGGCGGCTCGCCCGGCGACGGCGGCGAGACGTTCTCGATAGCCGTCCCGCCGCCCAACGTGACCGGTGCGCTGCACATGGGGCACGCCCTGAACAGCACGATCCAGGACTCGCTCGTGCGCCTTCACCGCATGCGGGGCCGGCGCACGAAGTGGATCTTCGGCACCGACCACGCCGGCATCGGCACGCAGGTCCAGGTCGAGAAGGCGCTGCGCGCCGAAGGTACGTCGCGTCAGGAGATCGGGCGGGAGGCCTTCGTCGAGCGCGTCTGGGAGTGGCGCGAGCGCTTCGGGTCGACCATCGTCGAGCAGTTCAAGCGCCTCGGCGCCTCGCTCGACTACGTCGACGAGCGCTTCACCATGGACGAGGCCTACGCGCGCGCGGTGGCGCATGTGTTCGTCCGGTTGTTCGAGAAGGGCCTGATCTACCGGGGCAACTACCTGGTGAACTGGGACCCGGGCACCCAGTCGGCCATCTCCGACCTCGAGGTGGAGCAGCGCGAGATGCGCGACACGCTCTATTCGATCGACTATCCGCTCGAGTCGGGATCGGGCTCGATCACCGTGGCCACCGTCCGCCCGGAGACCATGCTCGCCGACACCGCGATCGCCGTCAACCCCGACGACGAGCGCTACACGCGCCTCGTCGGCGAGGCGGCCGTCCTTCCACTCGTCGGACGGAGGCTCAAGATCATCGCCGACCCCTACGTCGACCCGGGCTTCGGCACGGGCGCCCTGAAGATCACGCCGGGCCACGATCCCAACGACTTCGAGCTCGGGCGCCAGCACCGGCTCGAGGAGATCATCGCCATCGGCGAGGACGGGCGCATGACCGAGGCGGCCGGCCGGCGCTTCGCCGGCCTCTCGGTCGACGAGGCGCGCGAGGAGGTGGTGGCGGCGCTGCGCGAGGAGGGGCTGATCTCGGGCACGAAGCCGTACGTCCACGACGTGCCGCACTCCCAGCGCTCGGGCCGACGGATCGAGCCGCTGATCTCGCTGCAGTGGTTCTGCGACATGGAGCGCCTCGCGCCGCCGGCCATCGCCGCGGTCGGCGACGGGCGCGTGCGCTTCCACCCCGAGAAGCCGTGGACCGGCGTCTACATCGACTGGCTCAAGAGGATCAGGCCGTGGTGCGTGTCGCGCCAGCTCTGGTGGGGCCACCAGCTCCCGGTCTGGTACTGCGACGAGTGCGAGGAGACCTACGTCGCCGACCCGGCGAGCCCGCCCGAGCGCTGCGGCATCTGCGGCGACGAGCTGCGCCGCGACCCCGACGTGCTCGACACCTGGTTCTCCTCGGCGCTGTGGCCGTTCGCCACGCTCGGCTGGCCCGAGCAGACGCCCGAGCTCCAGGCCTACTACCCGACCGACGTGCTCTCCACCGCGCGCGACATCATCTTCCTGTGGGTCGCCCGGATGGTGATGTTCGGGATCGAGTTCACCGGCGAGGTGCCCTTCGGCGACGTCCCGATCCACTCGGTCATCCAGGCTCCCGACGGCCGCCGCATGTCGAAGTCGCTCGGCACGGGGATCGACCCGCTGTCGGAGATCGACGCCTACGGTGCGGACGCCGTGCGCTTCGGGCTGCTGGCCATGGCCTCCTCCCAGGACGTGCGCTACTCGCCGGACCGCGTGGCTCAGGGCCGCGACCTGGCCAACAAGCTGTGGAACGCCTCGCGGCTGATCCTGCTCCAGGCCGGCGATGCGCTCGGCTCCGAGGCGACCGTCTCAGCCGCCGGCGGGCCGCCGCCCGCGCGCGCGCCGGAAGATCGATGGATCGTCTCGCGCCTCGAGGGGGCGAGTGCGCGCATCACCGATCTCGTCGAGCGCTTCGAGCTCTCGCGCGCCGCCCGCCAGCTCTACGCCTTCGTATGGGACGAGGTCTGCGACTGGTACCTCGAGCTGGTCAAGCCGCGCTTGTACGAGGGCTCGGCCGACCGGCGCGAGGCCGCCGAGATGGCGCTCTGGGTTCTGCGGCGCGTGCTCGTCCTCGCCCATCCCATGCTCCCCTTCGTGACCGAGGAGATCTGGTCGTTCGTCCCGGGGGTCGAGGGAGGACGGCTGCTCGCGGTCGAGCCCTGGCCCGAGCCCGCCCCCGAGCGCATCGACCCGCAGGCCGAGCGCGAGGTCGAGATGGTGATCGAGGCGGTCACGGCCCTGCGCCGCTACCGCGACGAGGTCGAGGCACCCGCCTCGGCGCGGATCCCCGTCCGGCTGGAGGCGACGGGCTACGAGGCCACCGCGGCCCACGTGGCCCGGCTCGCTCGCCTCGAGCTCGGCTCTGACGCGGCGGTTGCGGACTCGGGAACCGAGCCGATCGCCTCGGTGGCCGTGCCCGGGGGCCTGATCCACGTGCTGGCCTCGGAGGCGGTCGACGTCGAGGAGGTCGAACGGCGCAGGGCAGCGCGCCGCCGGGCGCTCGAGGCGGAGATCGGCCGGGCCGAGCTCAAGCTCGCGAATCGGGGCTTCGTCGAGAAGGCGCCGCCCGCGGTGATCGAGGGAGAGCGGGAGAAGCTCGCTCGGTTCCAGGCGGAGCTGGCGGAGCTGTGAAGCGCTCCGGAGTTCCTCCTCTCGGGTACGCTCGCTTCGCTCGCTCAGGGAGCCCCTCGATGAGGAACTCCTGCGCGCGGCTCTACGGATGCGCCTCCGGCTGAGATGAACTACGCAGAAGCCGAGAATCATCTGCTCGACCTCGAGCTCTTCGGGATGCGCTTCGGGCTCGACAGGATGCGGAAGCTGATGACCGTGCTCGGGATGCCCCAGCGGCGCTTCGCGTCTGTCCACGTGGTCGGGACGAACGGGAAGTCGTCGACGGCGAGGATGATCGCAGCGATCCTCGAGCGCCACGGGGTGCGCACCGGCGCCTACACCTCGCCTCACCTGACCTCGTTCCGCGAGCGGATCGAGGTGGAGGAGGTGCCCATCACCGAGGCCGGCTTCGCCGAGGCGCTCACCCGCGCGGCGCGCGCCGCCGAGCTCGTCGACCGCACGCTCGACGGGGACGACCGCGTGACGCAGTTCGAGGCCCTGACCGCCGCGGCCTACCACGCGCTCGCGTGCGCCCGGGTCGACGTCGCGGTGGTCGAGGCCGGGCTCGGCGGCCGCCACGACGCCACCAACGTCATCCCCTCGAAGGTCCAGGCGCTGACCGGCGTCGGGCTCGAGCACACGCGCTGGCTCGGGCCGACCCTGAGCGACGTGGCCGAGGAGAAGCTGGCTGTCGTCCCCGATCACGGGTGCCTCGCCTCGGGCGAGCTCGGCCCCGAGGCCGAGGCGGTGGCCAAGCGCGTCACGGCGGAACGCTCGGCGCGCCGGATCCGGGTGCCGCCGGGCGCCGAGGCGGACGTGCCGCCGCTGCCCCGCGCGCCCGGCGCCTATCAGCGGCGGAACTTCGCGCTGGCCCGAACGGCCACTGCGGCCTTTCTCGGGGCCGCCCTCGACGAGCGCTCGGTCCGCGCGGCGGCGGAGCGGGTCTCGGTGCGGGGTCGCCTCGAGCCCGTGGCGGACCGGCCGCTCGTCCTCCTCGACGGCGCGCACAATCCCGCCGGCGCCGAGGCGCTCGCGGAGTCGCTGCCCGAGGTGGTCGGCGCGCGGCCGCTCGTCGGCGTGGTCGGCGTGCTCGACGACAAGGACCCCGCGGGGGTTCTGCGGCCGCTGCTCCCCCTGATGCACCGGGTCGTCCTCACCCAACCCGCGCTCGGGCGTGCCCTGCCGGCCCCCACCCTGCGCTCACTGTGCGGTCAGCTCTCGCCCGGGCTCGAGGCAGAGGTCGTGCGCGGAGCGCCGGCGGCGCTCGAGCGGGCGCGGACGCTGGCCGGGGCGGACGGGGCCGTGCTCGTCACCGGCTCCCTGCACCTCGTGGCCGACCTCGTACGCGCACCCGGGGCGCGGGCCTCGGCGCTGTGAGCGCCGCGGGCCCGCAGCCGCCGCGCCCCCCCTCGC
>JACCTJ010000233.1 GCA_013812485.1 Thermoleophilaceae bacterium | reverse complement strand
CGAAGGCCTGCTTGAACGTGCGCCCGATGGCCATCGCCTCGCCCACCGACTGCATGTGGGTCGAGAGCCGGCCGGAGGCGCCCGGGAACTTCTCGAAGGCGAAGCGCGGGTACTTGACGACGACGTAGTCGATCGTCGGCTCGAAGCTGGCCGGCGTGGCCCGGGTGATGTCGTTGGGGATCTCGTCGAGCGAGTAGCCGACGGCCAGCCGCGCGGCGATCTTGGCGATCGGGAACCCGGTGGCCTTGGAGGCGAGCGCGGAGGATCGCGAGACGCGCGGATTCATCTCGATGACCACGATCTCGTCGGTCTCCGGGTTGACCGCGAACTGGATGTTCGAGCCCCCGGTCTCGACCCCGACGGCGCGGATGACCGCGAGCGCCTGGTCGCGCAAGGATTGGTACTGGCGGTCGGTCAGGGTCTGCTGGGGCGCGACCGTCACCGAGTCGCCGGTGTGCACGCCCATCGGATCGACGTTCTCGATCGAGCACACGACGACGACGTTGTCGAGGTGGTCGCGCATGACCTCGAGCTCGAACTCACCCCAGCCGATCAGCGATTCGTCGATCAGCACCTGGGCGATCGGCGAGGCGGCCAACCCCTCGGCGACGCCCTGTCGGTACTCGACCTCGGAGTAGGCGATCCCCCCGCCCTCGCCGCCCATCGTGAAGCCGGGCCGGATGACCGCGGGCAGGCCGATCTCGACGAGAACGGCCTCGGCCTCGGCGATCGAGTGCACGATGGCCGAGCGCGGGGTCCGCAAGCCTGCCGTGAGCATGGTGTCGTTGAAGAGCTCGCGATCCTCGGCCCGCAGGATCGCCTCGTAGGTCGCGCCGATCAGCTCGCAGCGCAAGCGCTCGAGGGTGCCGTCCTCGCTCAGCGCGCGAGCGAGGTTGAGCGCCGTGCCGCCGCCGAGGGTGGGCAGCAGGGCGTCGGGACGCTCGCGCTCGATCACGCGCGTCACCGAGGCCGGCGTGAGCGGCTCGATGTAGGTCGTGGTGGCGAACTCAGGGTCCGTCATGATCGTCGCCGGGTTCGAGTTGACGAGCACGACCTCGTAGCCCTCCTCGAGCAGGACCTTGCAGGCCTGGGCTCCGGAGTAGTCGAACTCGGCCGCCTGGCCGATGCGGATCGGGCCCGAGCCGAGGACGAGGATCCGCTCGATGTCGTTGCGTCTAGGCACGGCCGAGCGCCTCCGCGAGCCGGGCGAACAGGTTTTCCTTTACCCGGGGCCAGTCGTCGTCGACGATCGAGAAGTAGGCCGAGTCGCGCACGCCGACGACCGGCATGAGCATGTGCTTGCGGAAGATCCCCTCGAAGGTCGCGGGCAGGGCGGCGAGTGCCGACCGCGAGCGCTCGTTGCGCGCGTCGGTCTTGAACTCCACCCGCATGCAGCCGAGCTCGTCGAACGCGTGCTCGAGCATGAGTAGCTTGGCCTCGAGGTTGGCGCCGGTCCTCCAGGCCGCGGGGTGGAGCCAGGTCCAGCCGATCTCGAGCCCGTCGTGCTCCGGGCGGACGTTGAGGTAGGAGGAGCTTCCGACCGGATCGCCGCTCACGAGCCGATGGGTGACGAAGCAGAGCTCGCCCCCAGCACGCGAAGCGGCCAGGCGGGCATCGAACCAGGCGTCGAACCCGGCCCGCTCGCCGGCGATGCGCCGGTCGAACCAGGTCCAGGTCTCGGGCTCGCGCGAGGCAGCCTGGAGCCGCTCGCGGTGAGCTTCCTCGATCGGCTCGAGTCGGACGATCCGTCCTTCGAGCGCGGTCGGCCGCGCAGGCCAGATCACGCCACCAGCTCCAGGTAGCGGTCGAACAGGTAGGTCGCGTCGTGCGGCCCCGGGCCGGCCTCCGGGTGGTACTGCGCGGTCGCGCCCGCCACGTCCTTGAGCACGAGCCCCTCGACCGTGCGGTCGTAGAGGTTCACGTGCGAGAGCTCGGCCGCGCCGAAGTCCGTCTCCCAGCGCACCGGCTCGTCGGCGTCGATCCGCTGCTCGCCGCCCGGCCCCACGACCGCGAAGCCGTGGTTCTGCGCGGTGATGTCGATCCGGCCGCTGGCCAGGTCCTTGACCGGGTGGTTCGAGCCGCGGTGGCCGAACGGCAGCTTGAAGGTCTCGAGCCCGACGGCGCGACACAGGAGCTGATGGCCCATACAGATGCCGAAGACGGGGACTTTGCCGACGAGCTCGCGCACCGTCTCGACCACGTGGCCGAGGGCGGCGGGGTCGCCAGGCCCGTTGACCAGGAGGATCGCGTCGGGCTTCCGGGCGAGCAGCTCCTGGGGGCCGGTGTGGTAGGGATGGAGCTCGAGGCGGGCGCCGCGAGCGCGCAGGTGCGAGACGATCGAGTTCTTGATGCCGGTGTCGATGGCCACCACGCGCGGGCCGGGCGCGGCGGAGCCGGCCCTGCCATCGAGCTCGTCCGCGGCCGCCAGCGTGAGCGGGCCGGCGGAGCGCGGGTCGAGGATCAGCGGCTCGGGCGGGGAGACCTCACGGGCCAGGTCCTGGCCGGCCATGGGCGGCTCGGCCCGGACTCGCTCGGCCGCCTCGCGCTCCGCGGTCTCGGCCGTGAAGACACCGCCCCGCATCGCTCCCTTGTCGCGGATGTGACGCACGAGTGCACGCGTGTCGACGCCGGTGAGCGCAGGGATACCGCAGTCGGCGAGCCAGGTCAGCCAGCCGCCCTCGGCCCCGGGCGCGTGCTCGCGATCGATCCCCTCGCGCATGATCGCCGCGCGCACGTGTACCCCGCTCGACTCCTGCGCCTCGGCCGAGACGCCGTAGTTGCCCACGAGCGGGTAGGTGAAGACGAGGATCTGGCCGCGGTAGCTCGGATCGGTGACGGCCTCCTGGTAGCCGGACATGGCCGTGTTGAAGACGACCTCCCCGGTGGCCGCGGCGCCCCCGCGAGCGAGTGCACCGGCCGCCTCGCCGTCGAAGCGGGTGCCGTCCTCGAGCAGCACGTACGCCTCCGCGCTCACGCGGTGCTGCTCGCCGTCGCGGGCTCGCGCCAGGCCACAGCGCCGCCGGCGACGGTGAGCCGGACGCGACCCGCGAGCTCTCGGCCGGCGAAGCACGAGTTGTCCGAGCGGCTCTGATAGCCGGTCTCGCCGACCGTCCAGCGCGCTTCCAGGTCGACGAGGCAGACGTTGGCCTCGGCCTCCGGGCGCAGGGTCGGGACCGCCACGCCGAAGAGGGCTCCGCCCGCGGTCAGGCGCTCGACCACGAGCTCGAGCCCCAGCACGCCGGGCAGCACGAGCTCGGTGTACAGCGCGGCGAAGGCGGTCTCGAGTCCGGTCGTGCCCATCGGCGCGAGCTCGAAGGGGTCCTCCTTCTCCTCGCGCGCGTGCGGCGCGTGGTCGGTGGCCACGCAGTCGATCACCCCGGAGCGCAGGCCGTCGATGAGCGCGTGGCGATCGGCCTGGGCGCGCAGCGGCGGGTTCATCTTGCGCGCGGTGTCGAGCGCGCGCACGTCGTCCTCGGTCAGGGTCAGGTGGTGGGGCGAGACCTCGGCGCTCACGGCCACGCCCCGCGCCTTGGCGTGTTCGACGGCCTCGACCGATTCGCGGGCCGAGAGGTGCTGCATGTGCACCTGCCCCCCCTCGTAGCCAGCGACCGCGGCGTCGCGGGCCACCATCGTCGACTCGGAGATCGAGGGAATGCCGGCGACTCCCAGCAGGGCCGAGACCGCGCCCTCGTGCATGGCGCCCGGGCCCGAGAGGCCGGGGTCCTCCTCGTGCAGGGCGAGCGGCCGGCCGGCCAAGCGCTGGTACTGGAGCGCCAGGCGCAGCACGCCGGCCGAGCGCACGGGCAGCCCGTCGTCGGTGAAGGCCACCGCACCCGCGTCGGCCAGCTCGGCCATCTCGGTCAGCTCCGTGCCCGACTGCGCGCGGGTGATCGCCGCGAGGAAGCCGACGGGCACGTGCGCCTCGGTCCGCGCCCGCTCGCGCAGAGAGAGCAGCACCGGCGCGACGTCGACGACGGGGTCCGTGTTGGGCATGGCCAGGATGCCGCCGAAGCCCCCCGCGGCGGCGGCGCGGGTGCCCGACTCGACGTCCTCCTCGTCCTCGCGCCCCGGCGTGCGCAAGTGGACGTGAGGGTCGAAGAAGGCGGGAAAGGCGTGGAGGCCGGAGGCGTCGATCTCCTCGCAGCCGTCCGGTGCCTCGAGCGCTCCGGGGGCGCCGACCTGCGCTATCCGGCCGTCGCGGAGGAGCAGGTCGCCCGGACCGTCGAGGCCCGCGCGAGGGTCGAGCAGGTGGGCGCCACGGACGAGCAGATCGGCCGCAGGCGAGGGGCGCGCGTCGAACTCCACGGCGGCCGCGGTGCGGCGGTCGGCGGTGCTCACGGGCGCGGCCCCGCCGGCGCCGCGAGGTGTTCGCCCGGCGCGACCTCGATCGGGTGCTCCGAGCCATCCGGGAGCCGCTCCGCAACCGCGCCGTCTGCGTCGCGCGCGCGCGCCGCGGCGGCCGTAGTGGCGCTCGCCGCCACGCCCTCCTCCTCCTCTCCGCTCGCGAGCAGCTCGTAGAGGACCGCCATCCGCACCACCACCCCCGACTCCACCTGCTGGGAGATCAGCGCCTGCGGCGAGTCGATCACCTGGGCCGAGAGCTCGACCCCGCGGTTGACCGGCCCCGGATGCATCAGGATCTGGTGGGGCTGGAGCCGGCGCGCGTCGATCTGGTAGCGCTCGGCGTACTCGCGCAGCGAGGGCACGAAGGCCTCCTCCATCCGCTCCCGCTGCATCCGCAGCGCGTAGATCACGTCGGCCTCGCCCAGCTCGTCGAGCGAGGAGCGCACCCGGCAGCCGAGCGACTCGATCTCCCGCGGGATCAGCGTCGGCGGGCCGGCGACCGTCACCTCGCAGCCCATGCGGGCAAAGGCGAGAATGTTCGAGCGCGCCACCCGGCTGTGCAGCACGTCGCCGACGATCCACACCTTCAGCCCGTCGAGGCGACCCACGCGCCGCCACAGGGTGTAGAGGTCGAGCAGGGCCTGGGTCGGATGCTCACGCTTGCCGTCGCCGGCGTTGACCACGCCCGCGGGCGTCCAACGGGCGACGAGCTCGGCCGCTCCCGCCCAGGGCGAGCGGATGACCACGAGCGCCGGGTCGTAGGCCGAGAGCGTCTGCACGGTGTCCTTGAGCGACTCGCCCTTGTCGACCGCCGAGCCCTGGGCGCGAACGCTGACCGTGTCGGCCGAGAGCCGCTTGGCGGCGAGCTCGAACGACGAGCTCGTCCGCGTCGAGGCCTCGTAGAAGAGGTTGAGGACCGTGCGCCCGCGCAGGGCCGGGACCTTCTTGATGGCCCGCCCCGAGACCTCGGCGAAGCTCTCGGCGCGGTCGAGGATGCGCTCGATGTCGGCGCGCGCCAGGTCCTCGATCGAGAGCAGCGAGCGCTTCACGAGCAGGCCTCGCGGTCGCTCGGGCTCGCCGCCGACGACGGAGCGCCGTCCGCACCCGGCTCGCCCGCGGCCTCGACGATCGTCACCTCGTCGACACCGTCGATCTCCTCGACGCGGACGTTGACCCGCTCGGCGCGGGCCGTCGGGAGGTTCTTGCCCACGTAGTCGGGGCGGATCGGCAGCTCGCGGTGGCCGCGGTCGGCGAGCACGGCGAGCTGCACGCGCTGCGGGCGGCCGTAGTCGAACAGGGCGTCGATGGCGGCGCGGACCGTGCGACCGGTGTAGAGGACGTCGTCGACGAGCACGATCGTGCGGCCCTCGAGCGGGAAGTCGAGGTGCGAGGCGTGGACCACCGGCTGGCGCGAGCCCGTGCGCAGGCCGACGTCGTCGCGATAGAAGGAGATGTCGACGTCTCCGAGCGGGATGTCCGCCCCCGAGAGCCCGAGCAGGCGCTCGTGCAGTCGCCGGGCGAGGACCGCGCCGCGACGGTGGACGCCGACCACGGCGAGAGCGCGGCCGCCGGTGCGCTCCACGATCTCATGGCCCATGCGCGCGAGCGTGCGCCGGACATCCTCGGCGTCGAGGACGATCTTCTCCATGTGCTGCGGGTCCTTCCTGGCCTCGCGGGACCGGGTTAAAGGGCCTTGCACCAACGAACTTAGCAAGGCGCCAGGACGCTCCATCGGCGCTGAGGCCGAGCGGGTCGGCCCGGGTCCCGGTCTCCGCCGCCGGCCCAGGCGCCGCCGAGCCGACCTCAGGCTCGCACGTGAACCGGCGACCCCCGCTCGGGAAACGGAATCTCGACCCGGTCGAAGTCGCGGGGGACGATCGTCGCCTCGAAGTGCGCCCGCGCCTCCTCGCGCAGCTCGCGCCCGCCGTACCGCGGGGAGACGTGATTGAGCGCGAGCAGCGCGACCTCGGATCGGGCCGCGAGCTCGGCGGCACCGCGCGCGGTGGAGTGGCGCGTGGCCCGCGCGCGCGCGGCGTCCTCCTCGGTGAACGTCGCCTCGTGGACCAGCAGGTCGGCGCCCCACGCCGCGGCCGCCGCCGTCTCGTACGGTGCGGTGTCGCCGGTCAGCACCACTTTGCGGCCGCGCCGCCGCGCGCCGACCACCTGCTCGGGATGCACCTCCCCGCCGGCGACGCTGATGGTCTCCCCACGCTGGAGGCGTCCGAAGTCGGGACCGGGCTCGACCCCGAGCACCCGCGCACGGTCCTCGTCGAAGCGGCCCGGGCGGTCGTCCTCGACCAGCGCATACCCGAGCGCCCGGACCCCGTGGTCGACCTCGAAGGCGCCGACCCGATAGCCGTCGCGCACGAGCTCGGCGTTCGGCGTCAGCTCGACGAGGCGGACCTCGAAGCCGAGTCTGCCGATTACCGGTCGAAGCGCGCGAAAGAGCGCCTCGAGGCCCTCCGGCCCGTAGACGGTCAGCGGAGTCTCACGACCACGCAGCCCGTAGGTCTTGAGCATTCCCGGCAGTCCAAGGAAGTGGTCGGCGTGGAAGTGGGTGAGAAAGACCTCCTCGAGCTCGATCAGGCCGGTCGAGCGCAGGAGCTGGCGCTGGGTGCCCTCGCCGCAATCGAACAGCAGCCGGTCGCCGGCGCGGCGGACGAGGGTCGCGGGCAGGGCGCGCCGCGCGCTCGGCACCGAGCCGGCGGTGCCGACGAAGAGTACGTCGAGGTCCATGAGCGTCGTATCTAATCGAGCGCGATGTGCTCGAAGCGGACCCGCCTCGCCCCGACCGTAGCCACGCCCATGGTGTGACGAGGAGCGCGCCGGCGGTCGGTCGGGCTTCCGGGGTTGAAGATCTGGAACTCGCCGTCCGACTCGTGCAGCGGGATGTGGGAGTGGCCGAAGACCACGGCGTGGGCGTCGGGAAAGCGCCGGCGCATCCGGGCCAGGCGGCCACGAGCCGGGCCGGCGTCGTGCACGAGGCCGATCCGCGCGCCTGCGGCCTCGACGGTCCGCTCGGCGGGAAGCCGCTGCCGCAGGGCGAGCTCGTCGACGTTGCCGTATACGGCCGCCAACGGCGGGCCGAGCGCGAGCATCTCCGCGTGGAAGGCGAGCGACACGAAGTCGCCGGCGTGGACGAGCAGGTCGGCCGCCTCGAGGCGCTCGATGCAGGCCGCAGGCACGCGGCGCGAGCCGCGCGGGAGATGGGTGTCGGAAACGACGGCGATCCTCATCGCTCACGGCCGGCCTGGGGCCCCCGGCCAGATCGTCGTCGCTCGCGCGGCGAGCGCCCGCTGCCCGGGCGGCGGCCTTCGCTCAGAACGCGACCGGTCGGCCGTCACGGAAGAAGCCTCCGGTCGGCCCGTCGTCGGCCAGGGTGGCGAGCCAGACGATTCCCGAGGCGCCGTCCTCGACCGGCTTGGTCGCGCCCATCGGCCCTCCCATGTCGGTCGCGACGAACCCCGGGCATGCCGAGTTCACGAGCACTCCCTCGTCGGCCAGCTCGGTGGAGAGGATGCGCGTCATCGCGTTGAGCGCCGCCTTCGATACCCGGTAGCCGGGCGACCATCCCCCCATCTCCGCGATCCCGCCCATTCCGCTCGATACGTTCACGACACGCGGATGGTCGCTGCGGCGCAGAAGCGGCAGCAGGGCGACCGTCAGCCGGTAGGCGCCGAAGAAGTTGGTGTCGAGGGCGCGCCCGATCGCCTCGAAGTCGGGATCGACGCCGGCGACGCCGAAGTCCGACCCGATGCCGGCGTTGTTGACCAGCACGTCGAGCGAGCCGGGGTCGCCTCCCACCCGCTCCGCGGCCGCGGCAACGCTCTCAGGGTCAGAGACGTCGAGGGTAAGCGCGTGCACGTCGCCGGAGAGCCCTTCCGCGGCCGAGCGGGCCTTGTCCTGGTCGCGGGCGCCGACGATCACCGTGTGGCCGTGCCCGGCGAGCTGGCGCGCCACCTCATGGCCGATCCCGCGGTTGGCGCCGGTCACAAGAGCTACGGACACCCGGCGAAGTCAAGCATCTCGCGCGCGGCCGGACAGCGCCGACCGTCCGCGGGTGCTTGCGCCCGCCCGACGCCGCCGCGCCTCAGCAGGCGAAGCGGCAGGGGTAGACCACCCACGCCCGCAGGTCACCCTGGGGATCGAAGAGGTAGCCGCCATCGCCCGAGTTCTCGAACAGTGGCTTGTCGTACCCCCAGAAGAAGAGGGTCGAGGTGCGGTTGCCCTTGCCCATATGCAGGGTGACCGACTTGCCGGGCGCCACGCTGGTCCCGGCCGGGAAGTGGTAGCGGCGCAGCGAGGAGTCGCGGAAGTACCAGCCTCCGATCCCCATCGGCCGGGTGCCGGCGTTGCGGATCACGGCGTACTCGCCGTTGACGTTGTCCTGGTCGGCGCCCTCGGCGTCGTACCTGAGCGACATGCGCACCTGGTCGGGAGCCGAGGGGCCGGCGCCGCAGAAGTCGCGGTCCCAGATTCGGCGACCGGCGGCGGCCGCCCGCTGGGACAGGGTGGCGAGGGTCTGGTTCCAGGCGTACTCTCCGCTGTTGGGCAGCCACAGGGCATGGCCCTCGTCCACGAGCTTGCGTCCGACGTCCTGCCAGCGACCGTCGATCCAGACCGCGAGCGACCGCCGTATGCGACTGCCGGTGCGGGCGTTCGGATTCTGAGCGGCGATCCTGACCCGGCCGCGGGCCTGCTTCACGAGCGACTCGAGCCGATTGGTCGCTGCGACCGAGTGGCACTCGCCACGCCGGCGGTCCGGGTAGCTGCTGTAGCGGGTCATCTCCATCGCCTGGATGCCGGTCACGCGCACCCGCTCGCTCTTGCCTTCGTAGTTGACGGTCAGGGTGTCGCCGTCGCCGACGCCCCCGTGCGGGACGGTGCCGTTCCAGAAGTTGCACTGCGGACCCGATCCGTTCGGCAGGCAAGGTCCCGAGTACCTGGCCTGCGCAGCGGCGGGCGCGACGGCGGCCATCAGGCAGCCGGCCAGTGCGGCGAGAAGGAGGAGGCGACGGGATCGAGACATGGGAGGTGTGTGGCTCCGATGATGTTCGGGGGTGAGGGCTCTGACGAGCATCACCCGGGTTTTGTTACTCCGACGGTCATCGGCGCCCGGGGGCGGGGGTTTAGCGCGGAGGGGCGGACCCTGGACGCGAGTCGGCGGACCCGTCCGGGCGAACGGCAGGCGGTACGCGCCCGGCAGGATTCGAACCTGCGACTTCTGCCTCCGGAGGGCACGTCGGGAGCCTAGCCTAGGCGTGCGATTTGGCTCTGTAGAGCGGTTGTCGCTTCCGGCCACGCCCGGTTCGGTCGGCTGAGATAGGACGGGATCGGCCTATCTCAGGTCGCAGGTCGGTCGCGCCCGGGCATGGGGGAGCTATGGCACCCGGTCGAGCGACGCGGGGCCGCTATCGGCCGGAGACCCTTGGAGCAGACTGACGGGGTGTAGCGCCCGACCTGCGACGTACTATCGAGGCCGGCATGGAAGCCACCCGCCCTCATCGCTACACCGCCGAGCAGCGTGCCGCGGCGCTCGAGCTGTACTCGGAGGTCGGCCCCGCCGAGGCGGGACGGCGGCTCGGCATCCCTTCCGGGACCGTGCGCTCATGGGCGCGCCGCAACGGCTGCGCTGCCGTTGCAACCGAAAACCGCCGTGCTGCGGTCGAAGCTGCTCGCTTGACATGGGAGCAGAGGCGCTCGGGGCTGACTGTGCGACTCGGCGAGGTCGCGGCGGAGCTGCTCGAGCGAGTCGAGAAGGCCGAGCCGGGTGAAGCGAAGGCGCTGGCCACCGCGCTCGCCATCTTGGTCGACAAGGCCGAGCTTCTCTCAGGCCGAGCGACGGAGCGAACCGAGGCCGGGGCCGCCGTCAACATGGACGCCGAGATCGAGCGCCTGATCGGCGAGCTGGCCCGCGAAGACGGCCGATCCGCCGCGTAGAGTGGCCCGACCGTGACCCTTATCCTCGCGCCCTACCTGCGGCGCACAACCGCCGCGTGGGCGGGGCCAGGTCATCGAGGCACATGGCGGGTGACGCAGTGGACATCCCGGCCGTCGTCTCGCTCGAGCGCGTGAAGGCGCTCCGACACTTCCGCGGCATCGGCTGGCAGGGCAACACCGGCCGAGTCCGCCACGTCGACATTCGGCAGGACCGAGACGGGGGCGTCCGGGCGTCCGAAGCCGTCGAGAACGAGGTCGGCACCGTCGAAGTCCTGCTCGCGCGTGTAGTCGATCACCACGATGCGGGCTAGCGCGTCCGTGGCGAGGCCGAAGCAACCGCTGTCGGTCACGCTCGTCGCGTTGCTCGCCCTCGGCGTCGCCGTCTATAGCCCGACCTTCCGGGGCGCTGGCGCTCGAGGGGATCGCTTGGCGGACAGCATCTTCCACCTCGCCTTCGGCCTGGGCGTGTTCATCGCAGTCCATGAGCT
>JACCTJ010000223.1 GCA_013812485.1 Thermoleophilaceae bacterium | reverse complement strand
CGACGCCCGCCGGCGGGGGAGCGCCCTGGCCGCCGTGCGCGCCACGCCCGTCGCCCCGAGCGGACGGGCCGTCGGGCGGCTCCCCGTCGGGGGGCGCGCCGTCGGGGGGCCATGCATCGTCCCCCGGCCCGTCGTCCGGCTCGCCGTCGAGCGCCCGCTCGAGCTCGGTGTCGTCGTCCCCCTCTCCGCCGAGCGGGTCGCGTCTGCGCCGATGCGCCAGAGCGAGCGTGGCCGCCCGTCGCACGTGCTCCTCGGCCACCTCCTGGACGCCGTCGAGCGCCGCCAGCGCCCGGGCCGCGCGTGCGCAGACGATGTCCCCGCGGACCCCGTCGACGCCGAGTCGCGCGCACGCTGCGGCGATGCGCAGCAGCTCGCGCTCGGGCAGTCGGACCCGAGCGAGCGCGGAGCGCGCGACCGCGATTCGCTCGGCGAGGGCGTCCTCCTGCGGGCGCCAGCGCCCCGCGAAGCCGTGGGGATCGCCCTCGTAGGCGAGCCTGCGGCGCACGATCTCCGCCCGCTCCTCCGCCTCGCGGGGGGCCCGCACCTCGACGCCGAGCGCGAACCGGTCGAGGAGCTGCGGGCGCAGCTCACCCTCCTCGACGTTCATGGTCCCCACGAGAACGAAGCGCGCGACGTGCGAGGCCGAGACCGCCTCACGCTCGACCCGCGCCACGCCCGAGGCGGCCGCGTCGAGCAACGCGTCGACGAGGTGATCGGGGAGCAGGTTGACCTCGTCCACGTAGAGGATGCCGTTGTGCGCGCGGGCGAGCAGACCGGCCTCGAACGCCTGCTCGCCCGCGAGCGCGCGGCCGAGGTCGAGCGCGCCGACAAGCCGGTCGAGCGTCGCCCCGATCGGCAGCTCGACGAGCGGCGCGGATCGCGCGACCACGGCGGCGTCCGCGGCGAGCGGCCCGCCCGGCGCGAGCTCTCCGGGCGTGAACGCGAACGGCTGGCCCTCCGCCGCGGCCACCGCCGGCAGGAGCGGGGCGAGGGCGCGCACGGCGGTCGACTTCGCGGTGCCGCGCTCGCCGCGCACGAGCACGCCGCCCACCTCGGGCGCGACCGCGTTGACGAGCAGCGCCTCGACCAGCGCCTCCTGGCCCACGATCGCGCTGAGCGGGTACGTCGGGGTCACGCGCCAGCCTCCTCGAGCTCGCCCTCGAGCGCCAGGAAGCGCTCGCGGATCCGCCCGAGCGTCGTCTCGGAGGGCTCCGACCAGAGTCCTCGATCGGCCGCCTCTACGAGCCGCTCGGCGATCGATCGCGCCGCCCACGGGTTCGAGCGGGACATGAACTCGGCGACGTCATCGTCGAGCAGGTAGCGGGCGGCGAGCTGCTCGTACATCCAGTCCTCGGCCACTCCCGCGGTCGCGTCGTAGCCGAACAGGTAGTCGACCGTCGCGGCGAGCTCGGCGGCCCCCTTGTACCCGTGCCGGATCATCGAGGCGACCCAGCGCGGGTTTGCGACGCGGGCGCGAAACACCCTCCGCGTCTCCTCTGCAAGCGTGCGCGCGGCGACGCGGGAGGGGTCGGAGGAGTCGCCGAGGTAGGCGGCGGGCTCGCGCCCGGTCAGGGCGCGCACGGTCGCGACCATCCCGCCGTGGTACTGGAAGTAGTCGCCCGAGTCGAGGATGTCGTGCTCGCGCGAGTCGACGTTCTTGACCGCCACCTCGATGCGCGCGTAGCAGTCGCGCATCGCCGCGCGCGCCGGCGTGCCGTCGAGTCCGCGCCCGTAGGCGTAGCCACCCCAGGCCTCGTAGACCTCGGCGAGGTCGCCCCTCTCGCGCCAGTCACGCGCGTCGACGAGCTGGAGCAGCCCCGCGCCGTAGGTGCCGGGCTTCGAGCCGAAGACGCGCGCGGTCGCGCGCCGCCACGCCGGTGCGCTGTCGAGCTCGGCCGCGAGCCGCTCGGCGTCGGCCCGCGCGTGCGCGGCGACGTAGTTTCGCTCCGGCGGCTCGTCGAGTGCGGCAACCGTGGTGACGGCGTCGTCGAGCAGCGTCACGAGGTGCGGGAAGGCGTCGCGGAAGAAGCCCGAGATCCGCATCGTCACGTCGATCCGCGGGCGGCCGAGCTCCGCGAGGGGCACGACCTCGACGCCTGTGACGCGCCGCGACTCCGGGTGCCATACGGGCCTCACCCCGAGCAGCGCGAGGATCTCGGCGACGTCGTCGCCCTGCGTCCGCATCGCCGCACTGCCCCAGACCACGAGTCCCACCGACCGCGGCAGCCCGCCGGTCTCCGAGCGATGGCGCTCGAGCAGCGCATCGGCGAGCCGCATGCCGACCTCCCACGACAGCTCCGAGGGCAGCGCCCGCGGGTCGACGGAGTAGAAGTTGCGTCCGGTCGGCAGGACGTCGAGGCGTCCGCGCGTGGGGCTCCCCGAGGGCCCCGCCGGCACGTGACGGCCGCGCAGGGCCGCCACCACGTTGTCGAGCTCGTCCGCCGTCCCGCGCAGCCGGGGCAAGACCTCCTCGCAGGCGAAGCGCAGCGTGCGCTCGACGCCCTCGTCGCGGCGGCCGAGCGCTTCGAGGCACGCCTCGGCGACCGTGTCCGCGCTCCATCCGCTGGCGGCGAGCACCCCGAGCAGCAGTGCCTGCGCGGCCTCGAGCCGGTCGACGAGGTCGCCCCCGGTGACCGCCGGTCCCCGGAAGCGCTCGAGAAGCTCGGGCGGCGCGGCCTGCGCCCGCGCGCCGGGGGCAGCGACGAGCGCTGGCTCGTCGAGACCGAACGCCGCGCCCACGGCGCGCCGCAGCCCCGGCACGCCGCCCGAGCCGAGCCGCAGCAGCGCCGCGACGAGCCCACGCAGCTGCTCGCCCTCGGGCACGCGGCCGAGCACGTGCAGCCCGTCCTTGACCTGGATGTCCTTGACCTCGCAGAGGTATCCGTCGATATGCCCGACGAGCGCGCCGACATCGTCCGGACGCTCGTGGACGCCCAGGTCGGCCTGCAGGTTCGCAGCCTCGACCGCCGACCAGATCCGGGCGGCGAGCGCCGGCAGCTTCGGCGGGTCGAGCACCTCGAGTCGGGCGTACTCGTCGAGCAGCCGCTCGAGCTCGGCGAGCTCGTCGTAGCTCTCCGCGCGCATCATCGGGGGGACGAGGTGGTCGACGATCAC
>JACCTJ010000160.1 GCA_013812485.1 Thermoleophilaceae bacterium | reverse complement strand
CGAACCGCTCGCCTGCCCACTCGCACAGGTTGCACCGCCGGCCACCCATCGCCACCGTCCGGTCGAGATCCTTCACGGTCTCACGCGACAGCGGATGACATGCGACCGTGTCCTCGTCGATCAGCGCCCCCACCGGCGGCCGCGTCTTCGTCGTCACGGAGGGGAGCTGCTTGATGTCGCCGAGCTCCCAGCCGCGGCTCTCGAGGTAGTAGCTGTATTCGACGTCCGCGCCGGCCTGCGCGACCGCCTCGTTGAACCCGCCGCATTCTTCGTACGCGGCCCGGCGCAGCACGAAGATGCCACCTTGCACGTGGTGGAATGCGCGCTTCGGGTTCTTCTTGGCAAACGAGCGGTTGCGGAAGTTCGAGAACCACGGCTGGCGGCGGTAGCCGTCGCCGTCATGGAAGCGCGGGGAGGAGATCAGGTGTCCCGCGAGGGCAACGCGGGGATTTGCGCGCATGAACTGCAAGCACTCCCGCTCCCACCCGACCTTGGCCACGAAGCCCTCGTTGCTGCAAACGTAGAAGACGAACTCTCCTGACCCCTGCTCGAGAGCGAGGTTGACCGCGGGTCCCCAGAAACGGTTCTCGGGTAGGGCAAGCACACGGACGTTGTCCCGACCCTCTGCGAACGACCGAAGCTCTCGGACGAGCTCCGCATCGCTCGCGTTGTCCACGATCGTGAGCGTGTATGGCGTCGTCGTCATCTCGACGATCCTTCGCAGGACCTCTTCGGTCTCGCGGTGCCGGCTCGGATCGTCTCGCGAGTAGGTAACGAGCACGATGTCGATCGGTGGACGCGCCCAAACGTCGAGAAGCGTGTCCACGGTCCTGTCGACACCGGCGTACTCATCGACGGTGTCCTGTCCGTTGCGGATCAGCCGGCGGAGCCGCTGGGCGGGCATCTCGAGCGCCGTTCGCAGGCCCGCGGCAAGCGCGGGCGGGTCACGGTCCGCCACCAGGAGTCCCGAGACGCCGTCGCGCACGATCCCCGGGATTCCCGAGACGGCGGTCGTCACGACAGGGACGCCGAGCGCCATGGCTTCGAGGAGGACCGTCGGCAGGCCGTCCATGTCCCCGTTCTCGGCGCGCGTGCACGGCAGGGCGAAGACGTCGGCTTCCGCGTAGGCGGCCCGGACGGCGTCTGCATCCTCGAGCGAGCCCAGCAGCCGGACGTTGTCGAGGCCGAGCTCCTGCACGAGGGCGCGATAGCGATCCTCGAGCGGGCCGTACCCGTAGATCCGCACCTCGACGTCTCCGTCACGGAGCAGGTCCGCGGCCCTGATCAGGTCTTCGATCCCCTTCTTCTCGATGAAGCGCGCGATCGCCGTGACTACGCGACGAGGCCCCCGGAGCCTGCGCTCGACCGCGTCGGAGACGTCGCCGCCCGCGATCAACGGGGGAAGCGCCTGAAGCGTGGGCGTCAGCTTCGGCGGGGGCACGCCGCGCTCGATCAGGTAGTTACGGTGGAAGTCGCCGTGGACGAAGACCCTCTGGCAGAGCGGGTGCTGCGCGATCTCGTCGATCCGGTTTCTTCCCTCGTTCACGTAGTTGAAGATGTCCACCGCGTGGGGCATGAACGTGAACGGGATCCCCGCCTTCGCCGCGGCAGGGAAGGTGAGCCGCGTCACGGCCGGATACGCGAAGTGCGAGTGCAGGATCGTCCGCTTGTCGCGACGCAACTGCTCAGCCAGCTCCTTCGGCTTTGAGACACGAACGGCGTCCACTGGGAAGTCGATAATCGCCGCAGCATCGGGGTCGGCCCGGAAGTAGACCTTGACGTCATAGCCCCGCTCGAGCAGGCGCCGGAGCTCGTCGACGACGAAGGTCTGCGAGAGAGCCGGCCAGTCCCAGAGCACGTATCCGATGCGCACAGGCTCGAGGCCGCGCCAAGCAAGCTCGCGCCGGTGCTTGACAAGGGCGCGCGGGCGGTTCGTCCCGAGCGACTCTCGCGAAGTGATCGTCTCGCCGACGCCGGTGTAGTAGGTCGCCAGCAGGAAAGGGACGAGGACCGGGGGATAGAGCCGCGTGTAGCGGAGGATCATGTCCCAGTCCACGAGTCGGGTGAGCTCCTCGTCGAACGCGCCCAGCTGCTCCGCAACCCACCGCCGGTGCACGAAGACGTTCATGTCGATGAAGTTGCCGTACAAGAGCGTCTCCCGGTCGAACGCGGCGACACGAGTGAAGTCGCCGCGCGGGCCTCCGAGCACGCGCAGCCCGGCGTACGCGGTTGCCGCCTCGGGATGGCGACCGAGCGCGTCGACCATCGCAAGGAGGTAGTCCGGGTCCCATTCGTTGTCCGAGTCGAGGTAGGCGACGACGTCGCCGCGAGCTACCGCAAGGCCGGCGTTGCGAGCGGCGCTGACACCGCGGTTCGGATTGCGGAGGACGCGGACGCGGCCGTCTCCGAGCTCGGCGCCGAATTCCTGCTCGAGGATCTCCTGCGTCCCGTCGGTGCTGCCGTCGTCCGAGACGAGGATCTCGAGCGGGGCGTAGGACTGTGCGAGCACCGATCGCAGCGCACGGGGGACGGTCGACGCGCGGTTGTAGGTCGGGAGCACGACGGAGACCGAGAGCGGGGCGGCGGTCACGCGCTCGCGCGCGGCGGAGAGCAGCCCGGCCGTGAGCACCCCGGGGCGCACCTGCTTCGGCCTCAGGGCTCTCGTCCGCGATCGGAGGCCGAAAGTGGGCGAGCCGGGTTCGGCGGGCCGACGCGTGGCTCGTTGGTTTCGGCGTCCGTACCGGACGTAGTGGATGAGGGGGTTCACCCGCGCCTCGGCGACGTCGGTGTGCGTCGAGAGGTAGTACGAGGTGCTGAACCACGGGTTCGGGTCGCGCTGCTCCAACCACCCGTGGTTCACATAGTGCACGAGCGGGTCGAGGCGAATGTCCGGGTTGTGCTCCAGGTAGTAGTCGGCGTCGAAGACCCTGGCCCTTCTCAGCTCGAGGTAGGCCCGCAGCTTCCGGAGCCCTTCACGAGACGGAGGCACGAGCCACAAGCCGAATTGCAACAGCGCGCGCCAGGGAGGAAGACCCGGCCGGCGAAGCGAACGGGGTGGTGCGACGGCGACGATCTCGGCCGCGAGCGACTCTGCTCGTTCCTCCGCGTCGCGCGCCTCCTGGTTGGCTTGCGCGAGCGCTTCGTTTGCACGCTTCTCGTTCTCGACGAGCTCACGCTGGCGTTGCTCGCTCTTGTCGAGCTGGGTTCGGACGACTGCGAGCTTGCTCTGGACGCGCGCGAGCTCCCTTCCCCTCTCCTCGGCCTGTCTGGCGCGGGCGGAGGCCTCCCGGACGACGGGTGTGAAGGCGAGGTCGGCGCGATCGAGCTCTGCGCGAACGGCGTCGGCCACGTCCGGGAGCGAGTCGCTGTGGCGTTCGGCTTCGCCGAGCGCTCCGTACACCTCCTTGACCCACGCGACGACGTCTGGCCGGACGGCGAGGTCTTCGTCGGCGACCGTGTGGTGACGTTGCTCGGCGTTCAGGAAGGCATCCACCTCAGCGGCGGCATCCTCGAGGGCGATCGGCCACTCGAGCTCGAGCGCGCGAGCGACGCGGTCGGCGGCCTCACTCCAGTCGGCGAGCAGTCCCTGATAGGAAAGGAAGACCCGCCGCTCCGCGCGAGTATTCAGCTCCGCGTCGAGTGCATGGCGAAGCCAGAGAAGAAGCGACCACTCGAGGGAAAGCCCATCGCGGGCCGCCAGCGACGAGGCGACCTCGAGCGGGTTCCTGAAGGCGAACACGAATCCCGGCTCCGCGCCGAACCGCCGCAGCGCCGACGTCCAGAGGGGCACCGTGCGACAGATCCGCGGATCCTTGAGCACGAAGAGCCCGGTGTGGCCGAACTCCTGCTCGAGGAGCTCCGCGATCGTCTCCTGCGCACGGCGTGCGGCCTCCGACTCGAACCAGCCGGAAGGAAGCGGACAGAGGTCGTCCCAGCGCGAGTCGAGCTCGGCGAGCAGCGAGTCGTGGGCCGCGACAAGCTCCTCCGGCTCCCAGAAGCCGGAGGGGTTGTCGCCCTCCTTTGGGGGCATCAGGTTCTGCGGTAGACCGGCCCCGAGCAGGCTAAAGACTCGGGCGGCGGCAGACGTGCCACTTCGATGCATGCCGAGCACGACGAGCGCGCGTCGTTGCGCGCGTGGCGTCACGCGGACTCATGCTCCGACGATCGGACGATGCGTTGCAGCCCGCCAGTGGCAACGGAGGAGCCTTCAGGCGCCCCGCCGCCGGCCGCCGGCTTCCGGCAGAAGTGCACGAGCTCCCTGGCGTCGAGGCCGTAGCGCGCGATCGCGCCGTGCTCGAGGGTTGCCGCGTAAGGGATCTCGTCGACGAGGAACCCGACCAACCGGAGACGGTCGGCGAAGTCGCGCCCGTACTTGCGCACGTGGTCGGCTTGGCCGAAATGCTCGAGGCGATCGGCGGGGTCGACGATCGTCGGATTCTCGTACGTCGTCTCCTGGTTGATCGGGACCACGAGTAGGCCCCAGCCTCCCGGCCGCAGGATTCGATAGAGCTCACTCATCGCCGCCCGATCGTCCTGGATGTGCTCGAGCACATGGCTGCAATAGCTGCAATCGAAGCTCTGGTCGTCGAGGTCGAGCTGGGTCAGATCCATCTTCTCATCGGCGAGCGAAGATTCGATGTCGACGCTCAGGTAATCGAGATGGTTCAACGCGCGGAACCTCTTCTTCAGCATCGGCTCCGGCGCTGGGTGGAGCAGCCTGAGCGGTCGACCCGCGAACAGGTCCGTCTCGCGCTGCAAGAATAGCCAGGCGAGGCGGTGGCGCTCGAGCGAACCGCACCTCGGGCAGCGCGCGGCCGGACGGTTTCGCCCCGGCTCAAACGCCGGGAACCGGGACTCGCAGATCGGGCACGCGTGCGGTCCCGATCCCTTGGTGAGGAAGCGCTTTATGAGATTCGTTCGAGTGACCTCTCTGCCCTCCAGGCTCGGCGCGTGGCAGGTTAGAGAACATGCTTGATCGCATCCGGCCCGGTCTCCCGAGAGCCGTGATCGCGAGGCGCCTTCCCGCCGGCCTGGTCGCGGTCTGCGCGGTCGCCGTGCTCTTCCTCCCGCTCGGGTGCTCAAGAGGGGAGGAACCCGCCGGATCTCCTCCGCGCGCGCAAGAGACGACCCCCGCCTACGGGATGACGGCCTGGCGCACCCTACGCCGCTCGGACTTCCGGCTCCTCCGCCGCAGCGGCGCGGGCTTCTATCGGTTAGACCTGCTGACGAGCCGCCGCGACGATCGTGAGCCGCCCTCGGTGCGGAACTACGACCCATTGATCGCAGCCGCCGCCCAGGAGCGCGTCGAGCTGCTTCCGACACTCATGCGCACCCGCCGCAAGGACCGGTCCCCCGGGGAGCAGGTCGCCGAACCGCCTGAGGGCCCGCGCCAGCACGCCGAGTGGCGCCGGCGGGTGCGGTTCTTCGCCGAGCGTTACGGGCCGGGCGGGAGCTTCTGGCGCGAGCGAAGCGACCTTCCCTACCGCCCGATCCGCATCTGGGAGGTGTGGAACGAGCCGAACCTGTCTGCGTTCTGGGACGATCGCCCGGCGAACCCGAGCGAGTACGGCCGCCTGCTGCGGGAGACCCGCGGTGTGCTGCGCGCCGTCGATCCCGGTGCCCGGATCCTCTCGGGCGGCATCGCCTCGCGCCATTCGGGCGCGCGCTATCTCGGCGCCGCGCTCGACGCGGCCGGCCCGTGCTCGGTGGACGCGCTCTCCATTCACCCCTACGCGCCGACCGTCGAGAGGGCGATGCAACACCTGACCGACGCGCGCGCGGTCGCCGACTCTCGCGGACTGCGCGACGTAGCCTTGTGGACGACCGAGATCGGCTGGCGCGTCGGGGGAGGCGGTGCCGGCGATCTGGAGCTCGGCTACTCCGACGTCGAGACCCCTGCCGCCCAGGCGCGTGCATTGAACGGCTTCTTCGCGGCGAGCACCCGCCGTCGCGAGGAGCTCGTGCTCGGGCCGACCTTCACGTTCG
>JACCTJ010000147.1 GCA_013812485.1 Thermoleophilaceae bacterium | reverse complement strand
AGCTCCTCTTCTCCTTGGAAGAACCCGAGACGATCCCCTATCCCGGCACCGAGAGCGAGGACGCTCCTCGGCCGGAGACCCTCGAGGAGGAGGTCGGGCGCCGTCTGCTCGTCTCCTTCGACCGGCTCACCCGCGTCGACCTCGCGCTGCTGCGGCTCCTGCGAACGCGCGGGCACGCTCGCGCGGTCGAGGTGCTCGTGCTGCGTTACACGCACTGGGGGGAGCACGCGGGCCTGTGGCATGTCATCGCGGGGCTCGGGGCGGTGCTCGATCGAAGGCAGCGCCGCGTCTACCTGCGCGCGATCGGCACGATCATGCTGACTCAGGCCGCGAACTTCGTGGCGAAGACGATCATCAGCCGCGCTCGCCCCCTGCTCGAGGACCTCCCGCCACTCTCACCGACGATCAGCGGCCTCTCGACGCCCTCGGCGCACGCCTCGACCTCGGCCGCCGCGGCGAGCGCGCTGGGCGAGGCGCTGCCGCATCCTCCGCTCTACGCGGCAGCGTTCGTCATGGCCATCTCCCGGCCCTACATCGGCGTTCACTTCCCCTCCGACACCGTCGCGGGGATCGCCCTCGGCGCCGTCGTCGCCCGCGCGACGCGCCGCGCCCACGCGGTGCTCGTCGCGCAGCGGTGAGGATCGGCATCGTCGGCCTGCCGAACGCCGGCAAGTCGTCGCTCTTCAACGCCCTCACGCGGGCCGGCGCCACCGCCGCCAACTACCCGTTCACCACCGTCGAGCCGAACGTCGCCGTGGTGGAGGTGCCCGACGAGCGGCTCGAGCGCGTGGCCGAGACCATCGGCGCTGCGCCGATCGTGAACGAGACGATCGCCTTCCACGACATCGCCGGCCTCGTGCGCGGCGCCTCGCGGGGCGAGGGGCTCGGCAATCAGTTCCTGGCCAACATCCGCGAGACCGACGCGATCGTCCACGTGGTCCGCGCCCACGGTGACGAGGGCGTGCCGCACCCCGAGGGCGAGGTCGACCCCGCGCGCGACGTCGAGACCATCGAGACCGAGCTCCTGCTCGCGGACCTCGAGCAGGCCGAGCGCCGCCACGAGCGGGTGGTGCGCCAGGCCAAGTCGGGCGAGCCCGCGCTGGTGGCGGAGGAGACTTGGCTGCGCGAGCTCATCGCCGCGCTCGGCCAGGGGCGTCCCGCGCGGGCGGTGCCGCCCCCCGAGGCGGCCCCGCACGCCCTGCGAGCCCTGAGCCCGCTAACTGCGAAGCCCGTCCTCTACGTGGCGAACGTCGACGAGGAGGGCGCGGCCGGGGGCCCCGCGGTGGTCGCCGAGCGCGCCGAGGCCGCGGGCGCCGGCGCGCTCGCGGTGAGCGCGCGGCTGGAGGCCGAGCTCTCGGAGCTCGAGGCCGACGAGGCCGCCTCGATGCGCGCGGAGCTCGGCGCGGCAGAGTCGGGCCTTGCGCGGCTCGTGCGCGCCGCCTTCGAGCTGCTCGACCTGATCTCGTTCTTCACCGCCGGCGAGGCCAAGGAGGCGCGGGCGCACGCCACCGAGCGGGGCACCACCGCCTGGGGCGCGGCGGGCAAGATCCACTCCGACATCCAGCGCGGCTTCGTGCGGGCCGAGGTCGTGGCGTGGGACGAGCTCATTGCGGCCGGCGGCTACGCCGGCGCGCGGGAGCGGGCGGCGCTGCGGCTCGAGGGGCGCGACTACGAGATGCGCGACGGGGACGTGATCACGATTCGGTTCACCCCCTGAGGGCGGGCGCCCCTCTCCTTCTCCGATGCACGATCGAAGCCGGCCGGGTAGCCTGCCGCACGTGGCTCGCTCCCGCCGCCGCTCGCGCCAGCCTCGCCGACCGCTCACCCGGCGGGTGGTGGTCATCACCGGAGGTGCCCGCGGGCTCGGGCTCGCGATGGCGCAGGCGATCTCCGCGCGCGGCGCCCACGTCGCCCTCGGCGACCTAGACGCCGAGCTGGCCGCGGCCGAGGCCGCCAAGCTCCCCGGCGGCGCCATCGGCCTCAGCCTCGACGTCACCGATTCGCGCTCCTTCAAGGACTTCCTCGACGGCGTCGAGCAACGGCTCGGCCCGGTCGACGCGCTGATCAACAACGCGGGCATCATGGTCTGCGAGCCCTTCCTCGAAGAGCCCGAGTCGCTCACGCGCCGCCAGATCGAGATCAACGTCCACGGCGTGATCACCGGCATGCGTCTGGCCATCCCCGGGATGCAAGGCCGGCGCACCGGGCACGTCATCAACATCGCCTCGGCCGCGGGCAAGGTCGGGATCGCCGGCGAGGCCGTCTACGTGGCCACCAAGCACGCGGTGGTCGGGCTCAGCGAGGCCGTCCGCTCCGAGCTGCGCGGCACCGGCGTCGAGCTGTCGGTGGTCATGCCGGGCCTGGCCAACACCGA
>JACCTJ010000138.1 GCA_013812485.1 Thermoleophilaceae bacterium | reverse complement strand
TGTATCCGTCCTGTCGGCCCTGGAAGACCGACGCTGAGGTGTTGTTGTAAGCGGCCTGAACCATGGCCATGGCGATCAGCCCGGGCACGATGAAGACCTCGTACTCGACCCCGCCGAAGTTGCGGATGCGCGACCCGAGCGAGAGCCCGAAGACGAGGATGAAGAGGATCGACGCGACGACCGGCGCAAGCACGGTCTGCGTCCAGACCTTGTAGACGCGCAGGCACTCGCGGCGGGCGAGCCAGCCGAGGCCCGAGAGGCCGGCGCGCCAGCCGATGGCGGGCGGAATCGCCGGTTCCCGGCCCGGCGCACCCGCGGCTCTTGACCCGTCCGTGGTGCTCATCGCCTCGCCTGGGCAGCCGGCGCGCGAGGGCTCGCGCCGTTCCCGACACCCTGCCTCGGGTCTCGGAGGCGCCCCGCACCCACGGTCTTCATGTACACCTCGGTCAGCGACGCCGCCGCGTAGCGCTCGCGCAGGCCCGCGGCCGTGTCGCGCGCGATCACCTGGCCGCCCCCGATCAGCGCGATCTCCTCGCACAGCTCCTCGGCCTCCTCGAGGTAGTGCGTGGTCAAGAGGATCGTCGTGCCCTCGGCGTGGAGGCGGCGGATGTAGAGCCACAGCTCGTGCCGGAGCTCGACGTCCACCCCGGCCGTGGGCTCGTCGAGGATCACCAGCCGGGGGCGGTGCATGAGCGCGCGGGCGAGCAGGAGGCGGCGGCGCATCCCGCCCGAGAGCTTCGGGGTGCGCACCTTCGCCTTGGCGCGCAGGTCGAAGACGTCGATCATCTCGGCCGCGCGCTCGCGCGCGTCGGTGCGGCCCATGCCGAAGTAGCCGCCGTGATAGACGAGCGTCTCCTCGACGGTGAGGAAGCGGTCGAGGTTGACGTCCTGCTCGGCGAGGCCGACCGAGCGGCGAGCGGCGAGCTTGTCGGCCGGCTCGCCGAACACGAGCACCTCTCCCGCGGTCACCCGGATCAGGTTGGAGATCGCGCTGATCAGGGTGGTCTTGCCGGCCCCGTTCGGGCCGAGCAGGCCGAAGAGGCAGCCGGCGGGAACGGAGAGGTCGAAGTCCTCGAGGGCCAGGGTGCCGTCGTCGTAGCGCTTGGTGAGGGAGCGAAGCTCGAGGGCGGGGACGAGAGCAGACACACGACCTAGGTTAGGCACAAGCAGTTGATGCCCTATCGGCTATCGTTCGGCCTCGTGTCCGCCCTCGGAGCCGTGATCCGCGAGGTCCGCCGACGCCGAGGTCTCAGCCAGCGCTCTCTGGCCATTCGCGCCGGCACGCAGCAGGCCACGATCAGCCGCATCGAACGAGGCGAGGAGTCGCCGGCCTACGAGCGCTTCGAACAGCTTCTGCTGGTGATGGGAGAGCGGCCGAGGTTGGCGACGGAGCCGCTCGACCACGGCGTGAATCCGTCCGATCTGGCTGACGAGCGAGCGCGTACCCCCGAGGAACGGCTCGCCATGTCCCTCTCGTGGAATCGCTTGGCTACCGAGTTCGCGGTTGCCGGCGCCCAGGCCCGAGCCTGGTCCCAACACGCGGCGGAGCCGTGAGCACATCGGAGGTCCCGGAGAGGCCGATCGACGCCGCCGCCATCCTGCGTGCCCTGGCGAACTATGGCGTCGACTACGTCGTGATCGGCGGCATCGCGGTCCAGACGCACGGTCATCTGCGCACGACCAAGGATCTCGACGTGATCCCCGCACCGACACGGGAGAACTTCCGTCGGCTCGGCCGAGCCCTCGGGGAGATCGGCGCCCGTCTCCGTGGCGTGGACGCGGACCTGCTCGCGGTGGACGTGACCGATGCGCGAGACCTCGAAGCGGGCGCGAACTTCACCATGACGACGATGCACGGCTGGCTCGACGTCTTCGCGCACGACGAGACACCGGGGGCGCCGCCTTACGAGGATCTTCGCCGGCGTGCGCTCGAGATCGAGATCGGCGGCGCGGAGGTGGCGGTCTCCTCGCTCGACGACCTGATCCGCCTCAAGCGCGCGGCGGGGCGAGCAATCGACCTGCACGACATAGCCGTGCTGACCGCTCAGGTGTGACCCTACGAGGCCGGTAAGCCGTGGGCCCCGCCAGCTCCGTCTCAGCGTCTGCGTCGCTCTTCGACTGGTCGCAAACGTAGCCCATGACGGACATTATGG
>JACCTJ010000117.1 GCA_013812485.1 Thermoleophilaceae bacterium | reverse complement strand
CGAGCCCGAGACGATCGCGCCGGCGTGACCCATGGTCTTGCCCGGCGGCGCGGTGAAGCCCGCGATGTAGGCGACGACCGGCTTCGACACGTGCTCGGCGATGTAGTCGGCGGTGCGCTCCTCCTCGTCGCCGCCGATCTCGCCGCACATGACGATCAGCTCGGTGTCGGGGTCCTGCTCGAACTGAGCGATCACGTCGATGAACGAGGAGCCGACGATCGGGTCGCCCCCGATGCCCACGATCGTCGAGTTGCCGAAGCCGCGCCCGGCCAGCTCGTTGCCGATCTGGTAGGTCAGGGTCCCCGAGCGTGAGACGAGTCCCACGCCGCCCTCCGAGAAGAAGTGGGCGGGGATGATCCCGACGTTGGCCTTGCCCGGCGAGAGCACGCCCGGGCAGTTCGGTCCGATCAGCTTGGTCGGACCGCGCCGCAGGTGCGTGTAGACGCGCAGCATGTCGTGGGCGGGGATGCCCTCGGTGATGCAGACCACGAGCCCGACGCCCGCGTCGGCGGCCTCGAAGATCGAGTCGGCGGCGAAGCGCGGCGGCACGAAGACCATGCTTGTGTTGGCGCCGGTCTCTGCCACGGCCTCGTGGATGGTGTTGAAGATCGGCACGCCCTCGACGTCCTGGCCGCCCTTCTCGGGCGTGACGCCGGCGACGAGGTTGGTGCCATAGCGGCGGTTGTTGAGGCCGTGGAAGTTGCCTTCGCGGCCGGTCAGGCCCGAGACCACGAGCTTGGTGTCGGCGCCGACGAGGATGCTCATGGCGCCGGCTCCTGCGGCGTGCCCCCGGTGGCCAGCTCGACCACCTTGGCCGCAGCCCCGAGCATGGTCTTCTCGATATGGACGCCGTCGAGGTTGGCCTCGGCGAGGATCTGGCGTCCCTCCTCGTCGTTCGTGCCGTCGAGGCGGACCACGAAGGGCACGGTCACGTCGATCTGGCCAAGGGCGGTGCAGAGTCCGCGCGCGACCTCGTCGCAACGGGTGATGCCGCCGAAGATGTTGAACAGCACCGCGTCGACCTTGGGGTCGGAGAGGATCACCTCGACCGCGCCGACGATCGCCTCGGCGCGCGATCCGCCGCCGGCGTCGAGGAAGTTCGCCGGGCGCCCGCCGGCCTGGGCGACGACATCGAGCGTGGACATCACGAGTCCGGCGCCGTTGCCGAGGATGCCGACGTTGCCGTCGAGCTTCACGTAGGTGAGACCGCGCTCACGGGCCATCTGCTCCTGCTCGTCCTCGCCGCCGGAGCTGCGCATGGCCGCGGTCTCGGGGTGGCGGTAGAGAGCGTTGCCGTCGACCGTGACCTTGGCGTCGAGCGCGACGACCTCCCGAGCCTCGGTCACCAGCAGCGGGTTGACCTCGAGCAGCATGGCGTCCTCGGCCACGAAGGTGTCGTAGAGCCGGGCGAGGAGGGCTCCGACGGGCCGGACGACGTCGGCGGCGATCCCCGCTTCGAACGCCAGGCGCCGTCCCATGAAGTCCTGGAAGCCGACGAGCGGGTCGACGTGGACCCGGGCGATCGCAGTCGGGTCGCGCTCGGCGATCTCCTCCACGTCCATCCCCCCCATGCGCGAGAGCATGGCCATCGGCTGCTTGGCGCCGCGGTCGAGGAGGATCGCCGCGTAGTACTCCTCGGCGATCTCCGAGGCCTTCTCCACGTAGACCTCGTGCACGGTGAGGCCGCGGATGTCCATGCCGAGGATCGCGTCGGCGTGCTCGCGGGCCTCCTCGCGGTCGTTCGCGACCTTGATGCCGCCGGCCTTGCCCCGGCCCCCGATCAGGACCTGGGCCTTGACCACCACGGGATAGCCGAGGTCCTCGGCGGCCTCGACGGCCTCCTCGGCGGTCTGCGCGGGACGCCCGTCCGGGGTCGGCACGCCGTGGCTGCGGAAGAGCTGCTTGCCCTGATATTCGAGGAGATCCAAGGAAGACTTAGAATATCGATCTGCGCGCCCTGCGCGAATCTGGGGGCATCGCACCCTATCGAAGCCCTCGCCGCGACCGCCAGGAGACCTGTGCCCCTCCCCAAGAACGTCAATTTCGTCACCCTCGACGTCTACGGGACCCTGATCGACTGGGAGACCGGCGCCTACTACGCCTTTCAGAAGGAGGCCGACCGCGAGGGCCTCACCATCGATCGCAACGCCCTGATCCCGCTGTTCGTCGGCATCCAGCAGGAGATCGAACGCGGCTCCTACGAGCTCTACGCCGAGGTCATGCGCCGCACCGCCGTGCGTGCGGCCAACGACCTCGGCTGGGACCTCGAGCCCTCGCGCTCGCGCTTCCTGCCCGACAGCATCCCGCGCTGGCCGCCCTTTCGCGAGACCAACGCCCAGCTCGAGCGCCTGGCCAAGAAGTTCTCGATCGGCCTGCTCTCCAATATCGACGACAAGCTGCTCGGGGCCACGCGGCGGCACTTCCGCCCCGACTTCGACCTCGTGGTCACCGCGCAGCAGGTGCGCGGCTACAAGCCCGACCCGGCCCACTTCAAGGAGTGTGCGCGGCGCATGGGCGGAAAACGCGGCTGGGTCCACATCGCCAGCGGCTACGACACGGACGTCGAGCCCTGCCTCAAGGAGAGGATCCCGGTGATCTGGGTCAACCGCGCGGGGCAGAAGCTGGACACCGGGCAGAAGAAGCCGACCGCCGAGGTGAAGAACCTGCGCGAGGCGGTCAAGCTGCTCGGCGCGGGCTAGCGCGGCCGGGCGGCGGACCGGGCGCTCAGGCGGAAGCGGCGCTCGTGCGCGTGGTAGCAGTCCATCCCGACGCGCTCGTTATCACGAGCCGCATGTGGCAGACCAACGCGGTGCTGCTGCGAGCCGCGCGTGAGGAGGGCGTCGATTCCGGCGCTGCCGCGGCCGGATCCGAGGCGGGCGATGTGCGCTCAGGGACCGAGGCCATGCTCGTCGACTCGCCGTACTTCCCCGACGAGCTCGAGGCGCTCCCCGCGCTGGCGCGCGAGACCGGGTTCGAGGTCGAGGCGCTGCTGGCCACCCACGGCGACTTCGACCACCTGCTCGGACGGCTCGCCTTCCCGGACCTAGCCCTCGGCGTGGGCGGGACGACCTCGGCGCGACTGCGAGCCGAGCCGGGGACCGCTCAGCGCGAGCTGCGCGACGCCGACGCCGAGCACTACGTTCGCCGCGAGCGCCCGCTCAGCCTCGGCGCGACCCAGGAGCTGCCGGTGCCGGGCCGCCTCGAGCTCGGCGGCGAGGAGCTCGAGCTACACGCCACGAGCGGCCACACCGCCGATGGGATGGCGATCGTGGCCCGCCACGTCGGCCTCCTGCTCTGCGGCGACTACCTCTCGGGCGTGGAGGTCCCGGTGATCTCTCCCGGAGGCTCGCTCGACAGCTACCGCGCGACCCTCGCCGTGCTCGCGTCGCTCGTCGAGACGACCGAGCGCGTCGTGCCCGGGCACGGGTCGCCGCTCGAGCGCGAGCGCGCGCTGCGCGTTCTCGACGAGGACGTGGACTACCTCGATGCGCTCGAGCGCGGCGAGCAGCGGTTGCGGCTTCCGGGTGGGCGGGACAGCCGGCGTCAGCGTGCTATTCACGCCGACAACTTGGCGCGGCTCGCCGCCGGCTGAGTCGTGGCGCTCATCGGTTAGCTCGCGGTCCAGCCGGGTAGGCGGTGCGAGTGAGCCGCTCCCGCACCACTCCGCTGGGCGCCGTAATCAAGGGCCTCGTCGCGGGCGCGATCGGCACCGCGGTCATGACCGCCTACCAGCTCGCGGTGGCCAACGCCATGGGCAGCGGACCGAGCAACGTGCCCGGCGAGGTCGGCAAGCGCGTGCTCGAGGGCGTCTTCCAGCGCGAGGTCTCGGACGAGCAGGTCGAGCAGCTGACCAACCCCGTGCACGTCATCTACGGCGTGAGCTGGGGGCCGCTCTACGGCATCGTCCAGTCCTCATTGTCGCGAGGCTCGGGCCGGCACGGCCTCGCCTTCGGCACGGCGGTATGGGGCGCAAGCCTGGTGCAGCTGCCGGCCATGAAGCTGGCGCCGCCGGTGTGGGAGATGTCGCCGTCGAGCATCGCGCTCGATCT
The DNA here is from genome assembly GCA_013812485.1 of Thermoleophilaceae bacterium. Lineage (GTDB taxonomy): Bacteria > Actinomycetota > Thermoleophilia > Solirubrobacterales > Thermoleophilaceae > JACCUC01. Next base: position 7,395 of record JACCTJ010000117.1, on the reverse strand, counting down.
CTCGTACCATTTGGTGTACGGGATCGGCGTGGCCGCCGCGTACGCGGCGATCGACCGCTGAGGCATTTGTCAGAGCTCCTCGGGTAGAAGTCGCAGCCCGAGCGCCTCACCCGCCCTCCACAGGCGCCGATCCCAGGTCGCGAGCGTGAGATCGCCGGGGTCCGCCACGAGGGCCGCCGCCAGGTGCAGCGCGTCGAGGCTGCGAAGACCGTGGCTGACGGCCAGCTCGGTCGCCTGCTCGGTGAGGCTTCGATCGACCTCGACGACGCGGACCGCCTGCCAATCCCGCCGGAAGCGATCAATGGTGTCGCCAGAGCAGAGCGACAGCCGGAGCGCCCGCGCCGTTTCGAGAAAGGCGACGCGACAGGTGGTCCAGCGCTCGTCCGTCGCCATCGCCGCCTGCACCTTCGCCGTTCCGTCTTCGTCGACGTACCGCTTCACGAAGGCGCTCGAGTCGAGATACAGGGTCAGCGCTCGAGATCCCGCTCATCGAGGATGATCTGCGAGGCGGACCGTGAGGCCCGAGCGGGCGTCGGAGGGTCGTCGGGGGGTGGCGCCGTCGGCAGCGAGGCTCGTCCCTGAGCCGCCAGGTCTTGAAAATGCCGGTCGCGGTCGTCTGTGCCGGCCGGCATCACGTCGGCGACCGGCCGACCGTGCATCGTCACTCGCAGGTGCTCGCCACGAGCCACTCGACGCAGATACTCGCTGAGATTGTCTCTCAGCTCTCGTACGCCGACCTCGACCATGTGGCCATTCTATCGAAAAGACGCCACACTCCGCAAGTCAGCGGACGTACGCTTCGGAACGTTCCCGCGCGCAAGACCTGGAGCGGGCCCGCAGGTCACCCATCTCGCCGTAGAGTCGTGGTCACGTTGTGCTCGCGATTCATCGGCTGTGGGGACATTGCCCTTGATGTGTTGGCGGAGCCCCGAGCGGAGGTGACTCCTTGAAGACTGCCTTCGAGGAGCGATTCCGACGTAGAGCAGCCCGGTCGGGGCACTCGGCACCGGTGCAAGCGCCCCTTCATCGCGCAGCCACCATGAATAGAAGCCCGCCGCAGCCGGCGCTCCGTCGTCAGCGGGGCTGCTTAGCGCCGCCTCGAGGGATCTCCTTGGACGAGCTGACAGCTCGTCGGCAATCTGCTCCGAACTGAAGATCCGAGCCCTACCTGATCACCGCGATCCTCGCCCCGGTCGACACCGAGCCGCCCTCGCTCACTTCGAGCTCCTCGACCTTGCCGGCCCGGTGCGCGGTGATCTCGTTCTCCATCTTCATGGCCTCGATCACGCAGATCAGCGCGCCCTCCTCGACCTCGGCGCCCTGCTCGACGGCGACGCGCAGGATGGTGCCCTGGAGCGGCGAGACGAGATCCTCGGCCGCGCCCGCTCCGCCCGAGGAGGCGCCGCCGCGATCGCGTCGGCGCGGCGGCTTGCGCGTCGGGCCGCTGGGCATCCCGGCCGCGCCGGCCGCCGGCGCCGCCCCGTTGGCCACCAGCGGCGAGCCGATCACCTTGACGTCGAAGCGCCGGCCCGAGACCTCGACCGCGTACGAGCGCTCGAGCTTCTCCTCCTCCTCGTCCCCGTCGTCGCCCGCGGCGGGCTCGGGCGGCGAAGCCGCCGTGCTCTTGAGCCATTCCGGGTCCTCGACCAGGTCGCGACAGGTCTCGCCGGCCCGCCACTGGTCGGTGTCGAGCAGCGCGAGGTGGAAGGGGATGAGCGTGGTCAGCCCGCCGACCTCGAACTCCGACAGGGCTCGGCGCATGCGCTTGGTCGAGGACTCGCGGTCGATGTCCCAGACGATCAGCTTGGCCACCATCGGGTCATACAGCGGCGAGATCTCCGAGCCGGCCTCGACTCCCGAGTCGACGCGCACGAACGGCCCCGAGGGCTCCCGGTATGAGCCGATCGAGCCCGGCGCCGGCGCGAACTTCTTGGACGCGTCCTCGGCGTTGATGCGGCACTCGATGGCGTGCCCGCGCAGGACGACGTCGTCCTGGCCGAAGCCGAGCTCCTCGCCCGCGGCGATCCTGATCTGCTCGCGGACGATGTCGATGCCGGTCGCCATCTCGCTCACGCAGTGCTCGACCTGGACGCGGGTGTTCATCTCGAGGAAGAAGTACTCCTCGCCCTGGAGCAGGCCCTCGACGGTCCCCGCCGAGCGGTAGCCGACCGTCCGCGCCGCCTCCGTGCCGATCGTGCCGATGCGCTCGCGCAGCTCGGACGACACTGTTGGCGCCGGCGACTCCTCGATCAGCTTCTGGTGGCGGCGCTGCACCGAGCAGTCGCGCTCGTAGAGGTGGACGACGTTGCCGTGGCCGTCGGCGAGCACCTGGACCTCGACGTGGCGCGGATCGGGCAGATAGCGCTCGAGGTACACCGTCGCGTCCGAGAAGAACTTCTCCCCCTCGCGGGCCGCGCCCTCGAAGGCCTTCTCGAGCTCGCCCTCGGACTCGGCGACGCGGAAGCCCTTGCCGCCCCCGCCGCCCACGGCCTTGATGGCCACGGGGTAGCCGATCTCGGAGTCGATGATCTTGCGGGCGTCCTCGACGATCTCGACCGGTTCGGTCGTCCCCGGGACGATCGGCACGCCGGCGTCGCGCATGATCTCGCGCGCGCGGGTCTTCGACCCCATGGCGTCGATGGCCTCGGGCGGGGGACCGATGAACACGATCCCGGCCTCCTCACACGCGCGCGCGAAGTCGGCGTTCTCGGCCAGGAAGCCGTAGCCCGGGTGGATAGCCTCGGCGCCCGCGCGCCTCGCGGCGTCGATGATCTTCTCGACGACCAGGTAGCTCTCCGGGGCCGGGCCGGGGCCGAGCAGATAGGCCTCGTCGGCTCGCCGCGCGTGGGGCGCGTCGCGGTCGGGCTCGGAGTAGACCGCGACCGTGGCCACGCCGAGCTCCTCGAGCGAGCGCATGATGCGGATGGCGATCTCGCCGCGGTTGGCGATCAGGACCTTGGAGAACACGGGCGGCGACAGCTTAGAGGGGGCGCCGCGCGCCCGATCGGCCGACTACACCGGCTCGGGGCTGGACGCCGCGTCGGCCCGCCGGCGGCGGCGACGGCGCACGGCCGCAGGCGCCAGCACCACGAGGGCTATGGCCACCGGCACCGCGGCCAGCAGCGGCGCGGGCACGTCGAGCCCTGCCTTGGTCGCCAGTCCCAGGCCGGCCCCGATCAGTACGACGCCGAGCACGGTGCGCAAGGTGGCCGCCGGAATCCGCACCGACCACTGGCTTCCGAACCACACACCCGGCACCGAGCCGATCAGGATCGTCCCCGCGAGCGCGAAGTCGACGTTGCCGGCCACGATGTGCGCGACCGCCGCGGCCCACAGCAGGATGGCGGCGTGGAAGATGTCGGTGCCGACGACGCGACGGGGCACGAGGCGAAAGGCGAGGATCAGGGCGAGGGCGATCAGGGCGCCGCTGCCCGCGGAGGTGACCCCGAGCATGAAACCGACGAACACGCCGATCGCCACAGCCGCGATCTTGTGGCGGCGCTCGAGCGTGAAGCCCTCGCGCTCGCGCTCGGTGAGACGCTTGAGAAACAGCGCGCGGACGAGGGTCACCACGCCCGTGAACAGGATGGCCGCCGCCAGCACGGCCAGCAGCGTCGAGTCGAAGTTCCTCTCGGCGGCCCGCTCGACCGCAGACAGCGCGTAGACCCCGCCGACCGCCGCCGGGACCGAGCCGAGCGCCATCCAGGTCGAGAGCGAGACGTCGACGGTCCCCTGGCGGAAGTGCTTGTAGCCGCCCACGGTCTTGGTCACCGCGGCGTAGGCCAGGTCGGTCCCGATCGCGGTCACCGGCTTGACCCCGAAGACGAGGATCAGCAGCGGGGTCATCAGCGAGCCGCCGCCGACGCCGGTGAGGCCGACCAGGACGCCCACGGCGAGTCCGAAGAAGATGATGTACGGGTCCATGGCAGCCGCTAGCCGGGTTTGCACACTGGTTTAGTGATAAACAGCCTCCCCGAGGGTAGCGGCCGACGAGCGCGCCCCCACGGCCGCGCGCTCACCTGGCCGCCCGCTCCGCGACAATGGGGCGATGCGCGTATCGGCCAAGGCGGACTATGCGTTGCGGGCGACCGTCGAGCTCGCCGCCGGCGGCGGCGGACCGATCAAGCGCAACGACCTCGCCGCCGCGCAGGACATCCCGGCCGGCTTCCTCGAGAACATCCTGCTCGACCTGCGCCAGGCCGAGGTGATCCGCAGCCAGCGCGGGCCCGAGGGCGGCTACTGGCTCGCCCGGCCGGCTGAGGAGATCACGGTCGCCGACGTGGTCCGCGCCGTGGAGGGACCGCTGGCCAGCGTACGCGGCGAGAGGCCGGGAGCGCTGAGCTTCCGGGGCTCGGCTCGACCGCTGGAGGACCTCTGGGTCGCGGTGCGGGCGAGCCTGCGCTCGGTGCTCGAGTCGGTCACGCTCGCCGACCTGGCGAAGGGAGAGCTGCCGGAGGAGATCGCGGCGCTGACGCGCGACCCCGACGCGTGGAGCGCGCATTAGGTCGGTAGCACGGCATGGTCACCCGGAGGCAATGCTGCCTAGGAAAGCACCGGGCGTAGAAGCGCCTCAACCTCTGCAATGCTGTAGCAGATGCGTGATCTGACCTTGAGCGACGCCGCCCGGGCGATCGGCGTGAGCCAGGACACGCTGCGCCGCTGGGACCGGGCCGGGAAGCTGCGCACCACTCGCGACGGGCGCAACCGCCGGCTGGTCTCGCAGGCGGAGGTCGAGCGGCTGACCGACCGTCCCCAGCGCCACGTCGTGGGCGACGGGGTCTCGGCCCGCAACCGGTTCGCCGGCGTGGTGCGCTCGGTGGAGATCGACGGGGTGATGGCCCTCGTGGAGATCGAGGCGGGCCCGTTTCTGGTCACGGCGGCAGTGACCCGCGATTCGGTGGAGGAGCTGGGGCTGCGCGCGGGCGTGGCCGCCACGGCGATGGTCAAGGCGACGTCGGTCCTGGTGGAGAGGGACGGAGGACGATGAGCCGAGGGGTGTCGGTCGGTGTATTGCTGACAGCGGCGCTGGTGGCGGGCTGCGGCGGAAACGGGGCGAGCTCGGGCGAGGCGGCGGCGAAGCCGGCGCTGATCGTGTCGGCGGCCGCGTCCCTGACCGAGGCGCTGACGAGCTGTAGCTCGCAGTTCGATCAGGCGACCGTGCGCCTGTCGTTCGCCGGCTCGGACGAGCTCGCCGCGCAGATCCGCCAGGGCGTGGAGCCCGACGTCTACGCGGCGGCCAACACGAAGCTGCCCGAGGCCCTCAACCAGGAGAGGCTGGTCCTCGAGCCACGCGTGTTCGCCAGCAACGACCTCGTGGTCGCCGTGCCCGCCGACAGCGAGATCCGCTCGGTCGATCAGCTGACGCGGCCGGGGCCGACGGTGGTGCTCGGATCGGAGTCGGTGCCGATCGGCTCCTACACGCGCGAGGTGCTCGCGCGCCTGGGCGACCGCCAGGGCGCCGCCGTTCTCGCCAACGTTCGCTCCAACGAGTCCGACGTCAAGGGCGTGGTCGGCAAGCTGACCCAGGGGGCCGCCGACGCCGGCTTCGTCTACGCCTCCGACGTGGACGCCACGGGCGGCCGGCTGCGCGCGGTCCGGCTACCCGAGCGCCTCCAGCCGACGGTCGCCTACGGCGTCGCGGTGGTCGACGGCGCCCCCCAGCCCGACGCGGCCCGGGCCTACGTCGAGGACCTGATCTCCGGGCGGTGTGCGCGAGCGCTCGAGCAGGCGAAGTTCGGACCGCCGCCCGGATGATCTGCCGCGGCTGGTTCCCGGCCCTGATCACCGTCGCGCTGGCCGGAGCGCTGCTCTTTCTCACCCTGCCCGTGGCGGCGGTCTTCCTGGAGACCAGCCCGGCCGCACTCGCGGACAGCCTGAGCGATCCGGTGGCCCAGGAGGCGCTCTGGCTGAGCCTGAAGACGACGACGATCGCGCTGGCGATCATCGTGCTCGCCGGCACGCCGGCCGCCTACCTCCTGGCCACCCGCCGGTTCCGGGGGCGCTCGGCGATCGTCACGCTCATCGAGCTGCCACTCGTCCTGCCGCCCGCGGTGGCGGGCATCGCGCTGCTCGCCGCCGTCGGACCCGCCGGCCTGCTGGGCCAGAGCATCGAGGACGCCGGCGTGGAGCTCGCGCTGGCCACCGCCGGCGTCGTGGTCGCGCTGACCTTCGTCGCGTCACCGTTCTACATCCGCCAGGCCGAGGCCGCGTTCGGCGCCCTCGATCAAGCGTGGCTGGATGCGTCGCGAACCTCCGGCGCCTCGGAGGCGAGAACGTTCCTCCGCATCGCCGTTCCGGCGGCGACACCGGGGCTGCTGGCCGGCGGAGCGCTCGCGCTGGGCCGGGCGCTGGGCGAGTTCGGCGCGACGCTGATCTTCGCCGGCTCCTTCCAGGGGATCACCCAGACGGTGCCGCTGGCCATCTACGACCGGTTCGCGACCGACTTCGACGGCGCGCTGGCGCTCTCGGCCGTGCTCGTCGTCGTGTCGGCGGCGATCCTGCTCGCCGTCAAGCTCGTGCGGGGGCCGGACGGCCTCGGCGTTGCTGCGCGTTGAGGCCAGCACGCAGCTCGGCGCCTTCTCGCTCGAGCTCGCCGTCGACGTCCCGGCCGGTCGCTGTCTCGCGCTCGCGGGACCGTCCGGGGCGGGCAAGAGCACGGTGCTGCGTATCGTGGCCGGGCTCGTGCGTCCCGATCGCGGCCTCGTGCACTGCGCCCAGGACACGTGGCTGGACACCGAGCGCAACGTCCATCTGCTGCCCGAGCAGCGCCGCTGCGGCTACGTCTTCCAGGACTACGCCCTGTGGCCCCACCTGCGCGTCTGGCAGAACGTCGCCTATCCGATGCGGGAGGGCTCGCGCCGCGAGCGACGCGCACGCGCCCGAGCGCTGCTCGAGCGCTTCGGCGTGCTCCGGCTCGCCGACGCGCGGCCGGCCACGTTGTCGGGGGGCGAGCGCCAGCGGGTCGCGCTCGCCCGCGCGCTCGCGCGCCGACCGGCAGCGCTGCTGCTCGACGAGCCGCTCTCCGCCCTCGACGCCCGCACCCGCGCGTCGGCCACCCGGGAGCTCGCGTCGGTCATGCAGGATCTCGAGGTGCCCGTCCTGCTGGTCACCCACGACTTCGCCGAGGCCGCCCAGCTCGGCGACGAGGTCGGGATCGTCGACGGCGGGAGCATCGTCCAGCAGGGCAGCGCCTCCGACCTCGCGGCCCGGCCGCGTTCGGCGTTCGTGGCCGACTTCACCGGCGCGGTCGTTCTGACGGGCACTGCCCGGCCCGGGCCCGACGGAAGCAGCCTCATCGACCTCGACGGCGGCGGCACGGTCACGAGCACCGACCCCGGGGAGGGACGCGTCGCCGTAAGCGTCTACCCGTGGGAGATCGCCGTCGCCCGCGGCGCA
>JACCTJ010000112.1 GCA_013812485.1 Thermoleophilaceae bacterium | reverse complement strand
GGCTCGATCGCGCGCGCGGCGTCGAAGATCTGCGGCGAGAACATGTACACGCCTACGAGCGCGAGGTTCGTGCGAGGGTCGGGAGGCTTCTCCACGAGCCGCGCGACACGGTTGCCGTCGTCGAGCTCCGCCACCCCGTAGTTCTGCGGGTCGGGCACCGGCGTGAGCAGGATGAGCGCCTCCGGCTTTTCGGCCCGGAAGGCCTCGACGAGGTCGGTGATCCCGTCGCGCAGCAGGTTGTCGCCGAGGTACATGACGAACGGCGAGCGGCCCAGGAAGGGCTCGGCGGTGAGGACGGCGTGGGCGAGCCCGAGCGGCGCGTCCTGCTCGATGTAGGTGATCGAGATCCCGAAGCGCTCGCCGTCGCCCGCGGCAGCGCGGATCTCCCCCCCGGTCTCCGGGGCGATGACGATGCCAACCTCGCGGATGCCGGCCGCCGCCATGGCCTCGATCCCGTAGAAGAGGACCGGCTTGTTGGCCACGGGAACGAGCTGCTTGGCGGAAGTGTGGGTGATCGGGCGCAGGCGCGTGCCCTTGCCGCCCGAGAGGATGAGTCCCTTGAGGTCCTGCACGCGCGCAGGCTAGTACGTGTCGCCGAGCTTGCGGTGGTCCCAGGACACGAGCCGAGTGGGAGTGAAGCGCATGCCCACCCGCTGTCGGCGCCTGAGCGCGGACGCCGGCCTCGAGGTTTTCGGCCGAGGCTCCGGCCGAGTAGCGGCGCATCAGCTCCAGCCCGAGGCGGGCGACCCGCTCGTGGTCGCGCTCGAGCGCCACGTCGCACTCGAGCATCGCTCCGCGCAACTCGCCATACTCCTCGCCGGCCTCGACCTGGAGGGGCGCGCGGATCGCGCTCAAGGTTGCGCGCCTTTTGGGACTTGGCGAAGGTCCAGGCCAGCATGTTCCTTCCCTCGGGCACCGCGGCATCAGGTGCGGTCGGCCGTTCGGCCCGACCGTCGCGCAGGTCACCGTCCGCTCCTGGGCGAGAAAGCGCTCCAGCTCCTCGTCGGACATCCGGATCTGAACGCGGCGCGAGGGCATCGGCGAGCCGGGAGGCTAGTCAGAATGTCCGTCCGGCGCGCGACCTACCGTGGGTTGGCTATGGAAGCTGCGCTGACCTTTCCCCTCTCCCACTCCCGCGTCGACGTCCGCGACGGCAGCGTCTCGATCGACGGCCTACGCGTCGAGGACCGTACGCTCGCCGAGCTCGTCGAGCGGCGGCTCGAGCTCGGGATCTCCGGCGAGGAGACGGTTACCGACGCGCTCGAGATCGGCGCGCGCGTGCTAGACCGCGAGTCGACCGGCGCGGAGGTCGACTTCGTCCGCCGCGAGTTCGAGAAGCTCTCGGGCGAGGTCGAGCGCTCGTTCGCCGAGAAGGCCCGCGCGGTGGCCGAGCACATGCAGCGCCAGTTCGAGCGCCACCTGGGCGAGGACACGGGCACGATGGCCAAGACCCTCGACGCCCACGCCGACCAGGTCGGCGAGCTCGTGGCGCGGCACTTCGGGGGCGATCGCAACACGGCGGTGCAGCACCAGGTGCGCGAGCTCGTGGCCAAGGCGCTTCAGGAGTCGCGCGCCGATCTGCTCAAGCAGTTCTCGGCCCAGGACGGTCACAACCCGCTCGCCGACCTCAAGGGACAGGTCGTCCGCGAGCTGCGGGCCGGCCGCGAGAAGGACGAGGTTCACGTGCAGCGCCTGGCCGAGCTCGCCGGCGAGATCCGCCGTCTGCGCGACGCCGAGGAGAGTCGGACGGAGATCGACGCCGAGCGCGAGCGCGGCACCGCCAAGGGCCGCTCCTTCGAGCAGGCGTGCTTCGACGCGCTCGAGGGCATGGCCGGCGCCCGCGGCGACGTCGCCCACCACGTCGGCGACGAGCGCGCGGCCAGCGGCGGCAAGCTCGGCGACGTGGTGATAGAGCTCGAGGCCGGCCAGGGCGAGTGCCGCGGCCGGATCGCCCTCGAGGTCAAGGACGAGCACCTCTCGAAGAACAAGGCCTGGGAGGTCCTGAACGGATCGCTGGCCGAGCGCGACGCGTCCTTCGCCATCCTCGTCGTCGCCTCCGAGGCCAAGGTGCCCTCAGGCCGCGAGCCCCTGCACGAGTACGAGGGCAACAAGATGATCGTCACCCTCGACAAGGAGGAGCTCGACCCGCGCCCGCTCGAGCTCGCCTATCGCTACGCGCGCTGTCGCGTCCTCATGGCCCGCGAGCGCTCGCTCGCGGTCGACGCCGCGGGCGTCCGCGACGCCGCCGAAGAGGCGCTTTCGGCGCTCAAGGATGCACAGCGCATCCGCGTCGCCCTGACCGGCGCCAGCAAGAGCGTGGGGGTTGCTCGGGAGAGCCTCGACGCCATGGTCGGCCGGGTGCAGGCCAGTCTCGAGCGGGTCGAGGGCATGGTCGCGGCGGGCGACAGTAC
>JACCTJ010000106.1 GCA_013812485.1 Thermoleophilaceae bacterium | reverse complement strand
TCCTCGAACTCGGTCGGGCGGACCTTGCGCAGCGCCTCGCGCATGCCGTCGGACTCGAACTGGAAGACCCCGACGGACTCGCCGCGCGCGAGCATGGCGTAGGTCGGCTCGTCGTCGAGCGGGAGCTGGGCCATGTCGGGGCGCTCGCCGGTGGAGCGCCCGATGATGTCGAGCGCCGACTCGATCACGTCGAGGTTACGCAAGCCGAGAAAGTCCATCTTGAGCAGACCGATGTCCTCGATCGGGCCCATCGGGTACTGGGTGATCGTGCGGCGAATGCGGTTGCCGTCCTCGTCGGTGTCCTCGGCGAGCTGGAGGGGCACGATGTCGGTCAGCGGGCGGTCGGAGATCACCACCGCCGCGGCGTGGATCGAGGAGTTGCGCACGATCCCCTCGAGGCCGCGGGCCACGTCGACCACCTGGCGCGCCTGGCCGTCCTCGGCGTAGGCCTTGGCGAGCTCCTCGCCCTCGCGCAGGCAGTCGTCGAACGACGGCGAGCGTCCCATGATCGGCTCGGGGATGAGCTTGGCCAGGCGATCGCCGGTCGCGTAGTCGAAGCCGAGCACGCGAGCCGCGTCGCGGGTTGCCGCGCGCGGAGCCATGCGGCCGAAGGTGGCGATCTGGGCCACCGAGTCGCGGCCGTACTTCTCGGCCACGTACTGGATCACGCGCTCGCGGCCCTTGACCGAGAAGTCGATGTCGATGTCCGGCATGGAGATCCGCTCGGCGTTGAGGAAGCGCTCGAACAGCAGCCCGTGTCCGAGCGGGTCGACATCGGTGATGCGCAGCGCGTAGGAGACGATCGATCCGGCGGCCGAGCCGCGGCCCGGGCCCACGGCGATGCCCTGGTCCTTGGCGTAGGTGACGAAGTCCCAGACGATCAGGAAGTAGGCGGCGAAGCCCATCCGCTCGATGACCCCGAGCTCCATCTCGAGCCGCTCGCGCGCCTGCGCGGGGACGGGGTCGCCGTAGCGGCGGCGCAACCCCTCCTCGGCCAGCCCGCGCAGGTACTCGGGCTCCGGCTCCCCGCCCGGCGTGGGGTAGCGGGGGATGAGCATCTTGCCGAGCTCGAGCTCCACCGAGCAGCGCTCGGCGATCTCGAGCGTGGTCGGGATCGCCTCGGGCCAGGCGGCGAACGACTCGTCCATCTCCTCCGACCCCTTGAGGTAGAACTCGTTGGTGTCGAAGGACAGCTTCGGCTGCTCGAGCGTCGACTTCGTCTGCACGCACAGCAGCGCGCGGTGGTGGTCGAAGTTCTCTCGGCGCAGGTAGTGGACGTCGGCGGTCCCGACCACCGGGCGGCCGACCTCGCGCGCGATGCGGGCGATGCCGACGTTTGCCTTGTCCTGGTCGGCGATCCCGTTGCGCTGAAGCTCGAAGTAGACGTCCTCGGGGCCGAAGATCCGCAGCAGGTCGTCGACGTGGGCGCGCGCCTCGGCCGGGTTGTCGTCGACGAGGCGGCGGCAGAAGCGCGACTGCAGGCAGCCGGTGAGGGCGATCACGCCGTCGGAGTAGCGGGAGAGCAGCTCGAGGTCGACGTTGGGCTTGCCTCGCCGGTAGCCCTCGAGGAAGCCCGCCGAGCTCAGCTTGGTCAGGTTGCGAAAGCCCGCGTCGCTCGAGGCCAGCAGCGTGAGGTGGTTGCGCTCGTAGCGGACGGCCTCCGAGCGGATGTCGTCGACGAGGTAGGCCTCGAGGCCGAGGATCGGCTTGACGCCGTGCTTGGAGCAGGCCTTGTAGAGCTCGAGGGCGCCGTTCATGACCCCGTGGTCAGTGAGCCCGAGCGCGGGCTGTCCGAGCTCGGCGGCGCGCGCGGCGAGGGCGTCGATGCCGCACGCGCCGTCGAGCAGCGAGTACTCGGAGTGGACGTGCAGGTGGGCGCAGGAGGGAGCAGGCATGGGTCGGCCAGTCTAGGTCCGGGGTCCGACGGCACCCGGTTGCACCGTAGCCGGGGGTGACCGCCGGCCGGTATCCCGCGATGGTCGCGAATCGCTGGAGCGCATCCCTGACCCGAGGACGTGTTGGCTGACTCATGAGCGTGCGCGGGAACTGGGACAGGCGGGGCGGCGACCCCATAGGGCGACTCGGGTCGATCGACCGGCGGCGCTTCCTGCGCCTGAGCGGGGCGGGCGCGGCCGCACTCGTGGCGGGCGCCGGGCCCTACACCGAACGAGCGCTGGCTGCCTCGGCGCTCACGAGCTACCCCTTCCGCCTCGGAGTCGCCTCCGGCGATCCCCGTCCAACGGAAGTGGTCCTCTGGACCCGATTGGCCCCCCGCCCGCACGACGAGGACGGGCGCGGCGGCATGCCCGCGAGGAAGGTCGACGTCCGCTGGGAGGTCGCCCACGACGAGGCGTTTCGCCAGGTCGTCGCTCGTGGCAGGGCGCCCGCGTACCCGGAGCTCGGTCACTCGGTACACGTCGAGGTCGGCGGGCTGCGCTCGGCGCGCCGCTACTTCTACCGCTTCAAGGCGGGCGCCGACACGAGCCCGGTCGGGCGAACATCGACAGTGCCCCAGCTCGGACGGGCGGTGCGCGAGCTCACCTTCGCCTTCGCCTCCTGTCAACAGTTCGAACACGGTTACTACACGGCCTACCGGCACATGGCCCGGGAGGATCTCGACCTCGTCGTGCACCTCGGCGACTACATCTACGAGTACGGGCCGAACCGGTACAACGCCCCGGGCGGCAACGTGCGCCGACACAACTCGCGCGAGCCCACGAAGCTCGCCGGCTACCGGCGCCGCCACGCCCTGTACCGCGACGACTCGAACCTGAAGGCGGCGCACGCCGCGTTCCCCTGGGTCGTCACCTGGGACGACCATGAGGTCGAGAACAACTACGCCGACGACATAGCGCAGCACGGGGGTCGCGGGAGTACTTCCTGCGCCGTCGGGCCGCCGCCTACCAGGCCTACTACGAGCACATGCCGCTGCGGCGCTTCTCGGCTCCCGCCGGGCCCGACATGCGACTCTTTCGCACCATCGCCTACGGTGATCTTGCGCACTTCCGGGTGCTCGACACCCGCCAGTATCGAGACGACCAGGCGAGCGGGGACGGCCAGAAGCCGTCGAGTGCGCAGTCCCGTGCCTCTCGCCGGACCATGACGGGCGCCTCCCAGGAGCGCTGGCTGCTCGGGGCCCTCGGAGGCTCCTCGGCACGCTGGAACGTCCTCGCCCAGCAGGCGTTCTTCGCCGAGCTCGACCTCGGCTCCGGTTCGTCGAGGCAGTTCAACATGGACGCTTGGGACGGCTATTGGGCGGCCCGCCGGCGGATCCTCGATTACATCGCCACGCGCCGCGTGCGCAACCCCGTCGTCCTCACCGGCGACGTGCACGCGAACTGGGCCAACGACGTGCTGCGGAACTTCGACGACCCCGACTCCAGAGTCGTGGCCGCCGAGTTCGTCGGGACCTCGATCAGCTCCGGCGGTGATGGCTCGGACCAGCGCTTGGAGACCCAGCGGATCCGGGCGAGAAACCCGCACGTCAGATTCTTCAACGGCCAGCGCGGCTACGTGCGCTGCCACGTCACCCCTGAGCGCTGGCGGACCGACTACCGCGTCGTCCCCTACGTGAGCCGCCGGGGTGCGCCGGTCTCCACGCGCGCGACCTTCGTTGTCGAGGCCGGCCGGCCCGGCCTCCAGCGCGCAGGCGGGGGGCGCGCCCCCTCGGCTGCGGCGACCTCGTCCGAGGTCGAGGGAGACCGCGCTCGCGCCCAGCGCCGAGCCGACGAATAGTCGCTGGGCCCTGTGGGGCTCACGGGGACGACGCCGGTGGGCGTGGCTGTCCGTACGGCCGGGTATACCTCCGCCATGCTCCGCGACGGACCGGTCCCGCGCGCCGTCCACGGCGCGATCGAGTACGTCGCGGCGATCGCCTTCATCGTCGTTCCGCTCCTGCTCGACTACAACTCGGAGGCGGCGGTCGCGACCTCGATCATCGTCGGGATCGTCATCCTCATCGCCGCCGCCAGCACCGAGGGCCCCACGAGCCTCGTCAATCAGATCCCGATCGCCGCGCACGTGGTGCTCGACTACCTCTTGGCGATCTTCCTAATCGCGGCGCCGTTCCTGTTCGGCTTCGCGCAGGAGAGCGCACCGCTGATCTTCTTCATCGCCCTGGGCGTCGCCCATCTGCTGCTCACCATCGCCACGCGCTTCCTGCCCGAGGGCGAGGCAGGCGGGCAGGGGGGGCGGCGCGGGCGCCGCGCGCGGTCCGGGCCGACCGAGGAAGAGCCTGTGGCTGCTAGCGGCGAGCCGCCCGCGTCGGGCTAGCGACGCCGGCGGAGCGCGTCCTTGGCGCGCCGCGCGCGGCTGCGGCGCTGGAAAAGGCGATCCGCTCCCGTGGTCATCCACACCCACGCGATGAGCAGGGCCTGGAGCGGCAGCCGGGCGATGAGCGCGGCCTGCGGCGCGGGGTTCCCCGGGATCTCGTCGGCCGCAAACGCGTGATAGACGTTGGCCGGGAAGACGGCGATCAGTAGCCCGATCAGCCACAGGCCGGCCCACGGGCGCAGACGCGAGGACAGCACCCCGAGGCCGCCGAGGATCTCCGCGACACCGCTCCCATAGATGAGCTCCCGCGGATATGGCAGCTGCGGCGGCATGATCGACTCATACGGCCCCGGCTTGACGAAGTGGAGCACCCCGGCCCCCACGAAGAAGGCGGCCAGCACGCCGCGCGAGATCCGGCTGCGCCGCCGGCTCCTGGTACTGGAGGGCACGCTCGGACCGTAGCGCGATGGGCGCGGAGGGGCCGCGGCCGCCGGGTACACTGAGCCGGTGAGCAGCCACGCGAAGCTGGTCCAGAGCCAGGAATGCCGACAGTGCTGCACGTTCTGCGATCGCGTGTTGCATCCGGCGGGCTGCATCGAGTCGGCCTGTCCCTACCTCTACCTCTACGACGACGAGGGCTCGGGGCGCCGCTACATGGGCTGCCTCGGCAACGTCTTCCGCGTGGAGATCGACGTCGGGGTCTTCGAGGACGCCGAGCGCACTCGCCTGGGCTACGGCGGCGTGAGGATGAGCGGCCGCCCGACGCCGCGCTGCCGCACCTCGGTCGAGCGCGCCTACGAGGGCGAGGGCGAGCCGTTCGCGTG
>JACCTJ010000100.1 GCA_013812485.1 Thermoleophilaceae bacterium | reverse complement strand
CGAGGTCTTCATCGTGCCCGGGCTGATCGCCATGGCCATGGTTCAGGCCGCTTACAACAACACCTCAGCGTCGGTCTTCCAGGGCCGACAGGACGGATACATCCACGACGTGCTCTCGGCCCCGATGTACGCCTGGCAGGTCAACCTCGGCTACGCCATCGGTGGCGTCGTGCGCGCCCTGGCGATCGGCCTCGGACTGGTCGCGCTCGCCGTCCCGATCACCGGGATAGGGATCGCGCATCCGCTGGTGCTCGGCGTCGCGGTCCTGCTCGGGCTCGTCGCCTTCAGCGCGCTCGGGACGATCGTCGGGATCTTCGCCGAGACCTTCGATAACCACACCTTCGTCTCGAACATCGTGATCCTGCCGCTCGTCTTCCTCGGCGGCGTCTTCTACTCCGTCGCCACCCTGCCCACACCGTGGGAGCAGGTCTCGCACGCCAACCCGCTCTTCTACCTCGTGAACGCGATCCGCTACGGGTTCCTCGGGCAGAGCGACGTGGGAGCGGGGCTGTCACTCGCGGTTACCGCGGCGATCGCGCTGCCGCTGTACGGCTGGGCCCAGTGGCTCTTCTCCACCGGGCGCAAGCTCAAGGCGTGAACGGCGGGGCGGCGACGCGCCGCGCCGGCGAGATCGCCGCGCTCGAGCGCCGCATCGTCGCGTGCCGCAGCTGCCCGCGCCTCGTCGAGTGGCGTGAGCGGGTCGCGCGCGAGAAGCGGGCGGCGTTCCGGGACGAGGAGTACTGGGGACGGCCGCTGCCGGGATTCGGCGATCCGGCCGCGCGGATCTACGTGCTCGGGCTCGCGCCGGCGGCCCACGGCGGGAACCGGACGGGTCGCGTCTTCACGGGCGATCGCTCGGCGGACTGGCTCTACGCGTCGATGCACCGCACGAGCTTCGCCAATCAGCCGACGTCGCTGTACCCGGGCGACGGGCTGAGCCTGGAAGGCGCGTTCGTCGCCGCCGCGGTTCGCTGCGCACCACCCGCCAACCGGCCGCTGCCCTCCGAGCGCGACAACTGCCTGCCATACGCGGTGGAGGAGCTCGCGCTGCTGGGTGACGTGCGCGTGATCGTCTGCCTTGGAGGGTTCGCGTGGGACGCCGCGGGGCGGGTGCTCGAGCTCGCCCGGCCACGACCGCGGTTCGGCCACGGCGTCGAGCACGCCGTTCCGGACGGGCCCACGCTGCTCGGCTGCTACCACCCGAGCCAGCAGAACACCTTCACCGGACGACTCACCGAGGAGATGATCGACGCGGTCTTCGCGCGGGCGCGGGAGCTGGCCGAAGGCTAGATCGCGCCCATGGAGGCCGACCGCCTCCGGGCTCTCAGTCCTGGCGGCGCTCCTCGACCGCGGCGAAGCTGTCGCGCCCGGAGCCCCCGACGCCACGGTCGTTGCCGGGACCGCCGTCGATGCGGTCGTCGCCGGAGCCGCAGTTGATCACGTCGTTCCCGGGCGTGCCGAGGAGGACGTTGGCCACGAGCGCCGTCCGCCGGCGCCGACGGCCTCCCCCTCTGCCGTTCCCCCACAGGTTCACGACTGGGTAACGCGATACGGGCCGAACGCAGGGTCGTGTGCCGGTCGACCTCGGGCCGCCCGGGACGTACCCGCTTGCCGCGACCGGCGCCCTACTTCAGCAACCGGGCCGCGACGCCTCGCACGGTGTCCTCGCCGTAGGCCTGCGAGGGGTTGCCGTCTGTCATGACCGCGACGGCGAGCTGCTTGGGGCCGCGCTCGACCTTGGCGATCTGGTGGACCCTCCAGGCGCCGTCCTCGTCGGGCAGCCAGCCGCCCTTGAAGAGGACGGTGGCGTCTCGCGGAGCGGTGCGAGGGATGCCCCAGCGGTGCTCGGGGATGATCGTGGTCAGCAGTCGCCGCGCGTAGGAGCGGTAGCGGGAGGGCGCGAGCTCGTCGATACGGGCGAAGAGGCGCGCCTGATCCTCGGCGTTGGTCTGCGTGCCGCCCCAGGGGGCGACCTGGGGGGTGGTGTTGCGCATGCCCGC
>JACCTJ010000091.1 GCA_013812485.1 Thermoleophilaceae bacterium | reverse complement strand
AGATGAACGAGAACAGGCGATGCTCGATCTTGTTCCACTTGCTCGTTCCGGGCGGGAAGTGGCAGACCGAGATCGCGAGGCCGGTCTCGTCGGCGAGCGCCTGCAGCTCGGTCTTCCAAAGGCGGGTGCGATAGCCGTTGGAGCCGCCGCAGTCGGCGGTGATCACGAGTTCGCTCGCATCGGGGTAGCGCTCACGGCCCAGTTGCTCCCACCAAGCGCGAATCGAGGCGACCGAGAACTGCGCGGTGTCGTTGCTGATCCCGACCGAGACGAAGCCGGTGTCCTCATCGAGGTCATAGACCCCGTAGGGAACCGCCTTGCCGAGCTCTTTGTCCTTGAAGTCGTGGGTGCGCACCGCGACGGGCTCGCCCACCGGCCGCCACTCCCGGCCGCCGTTCTTGAAGTCCCCGACCAGCTCCTTCTTCTTGGTGTCGACCGAGACCACCGGCTGGCCGGCGGCGATCGCCTCGCTGACCCGCTCGCCGATGTGGCGGAACTGGCGGTCACGGTCGGGATGGGAGGCGCCCTCACGGGTCTTGAGGTTGGCCTGCAGGCTGTAGCCGAGTGAGCGCAGCAGCTTCGCCACCGTCGTGAAGTGGACCTCATGGCCCGCCTCGCGCAGCGCCTCGGCAAGCTGGCGCACGCTCTTCGCCGTCCAGCGCAGCGGTCGCTCGGGATCGCCGCGGCTGTCTTCATCGACGAGCCGCTCCAGATCCTCAAGCAGGCTCGGATCGCTCTCGCTCAGCGACTTGCGGCCGCCTCCCGGCCGGCGCACCCGCCCGCCGGCAAGCGTCTCGCCGGACTCCAGCTCGCGGCGGCCCTTGCGGATCGTGTCGAGCGCCATGCCTGTCGCCCGCGCCACGGCGGCGCTGCCGCCGCGTCCGTGAGAGCGCGCTTCGGCCGCGGCCCACAATCTGCGGCGGCGCTCATCGAGCTCTCCAGCCAGGGCTCGGTAGCGCTCGCCAATCGCCTGCTCGTCGATCACGCCCCGTAGGTTCTACATCGGCACAGCCATTCCTACGAGCTTGTTTATCTACGAGCCCTTAGGCGTGCGCGAGGGCGCCGTCCGATCCGTTTCGTCGGCCCCTCTCCTCGAAGAGCCTCCCGCACCGCGACATGGATGGGGCGCTCGACGCCCTGGGGCGCGCGAGCGTTTCGAGCCGGATAAGCCGCGACCGCGCCGGGGAGGTCCTCGACTTCCCACACGGGTCTGACCATCCGACGCTCGGCGAGGGCGCGGGTGAGCTCGACCTGGTGGTCGTCGACGTGCTCGCCCAGGCGCCGCAGGCGTGGGACGACGATCGGGGAGTGCCCCACCCGCGTGGCGGAGAGCACGCTGCCGACACCGGCATGGGTCACGACAACATCGGCGGCCTCGAAGCAGGCGAGCATTTCGTCGAAAGACATGAAGGCCACCGTCCGAGCAGCGCGCGCGGGCGGCGGCGAGGTACCGTGCTGGACCACGAGCTGATCGGCGCTCAGCCCGCTGAGGGCATTGATTAGCCGAGGCATGGGGTCCCGGTGGGTTCCGAGGGTTACGAAGATCATTCGAGGATGCTGCCTGCGAAGCGCATCCCACGCCCTCGCGCCGCTCGCGGCCATTGGACGAAGAAGGCATCGGCCAGGGGCCGTACGAGCTTGCCGCTGAGGGAGATCGAGTCGGTCCGAGTAAGGCTCTCGACGTAGACACAGCGGCGCCGACGCAGCTTGCCGACGGCGAAGAATGCCACCGCCAGCCCTGCGCCGGTCGACAAGATCGCCTCCGGATCGTGCTGGCCCACGACACGCCAGGCGAGCAAGAGATTGCGCACGAGGCTGCCAGGGCTGCGGTTCGTCGGTCCGTTGCCCTTGATCACGCGATGGCCGGCGAGCAGGGATTCCGTATCGGCCCCCTGGAGCACCACCCACGTCGGGTCGAACCCGCGCCAGGCGGGCTCGAGAGCGAGCATCTGCACGAGGTGGCCGCCAGGTGAGCAGACGAGGAGGATCCGCCTTCTGTCGTGGCCGGCCAGGCCGGCGAGTGCTGACTCGGTCTTGGCCATCTCCCTCTGCGCCCCAGTCGAACAGTAGCGCGGCCCAGTTCGGCGGACGGCCGTCGATCCCTTCCGTCGGACCCTCTCAGCTCAGATGAGGCTTCGGGGAAGTGGCCGCTTGTTAGGCTCGAGATCGGTGCAGAATCTTGGACGAACCTGTCATGCGGTCACCGCGCTCGGTAGAACGTCGCGATGGTTCAGCCGCCTCGAGGTCCGTCGCCGGCTCGGAGCGACCGTCGCCCGGGTGGGTGTCGTGACGGTGGCGGGCATCCTCATCGCCCCCTCGATGCCCGCGGCGGCGGCTTCGGGCGCGTCCGCCTCATCGTCCGGTGCGATTCTCTCGCCTCTCCGTGCGGGATGGCCTCCGCAACAGGCCGTCCGACCGGCTCGGGGGTCCACCTGGAGGGCCGGCTTCGAGAGCGGCGACTTCTCCGAGTGGACGTGGTGGAGGCGCAACGACGGTTGCTCCCTGTCGACAGGCGAACCGGGAGGGCCGATTCCTCCGCTCGAGGGCGAGCGGGCGGGACGGTTCGAGACCAGTCGCGCCTGCCTCGACCGGGGGAAGTCTCATTCGAAGCTGTTCAAGGAATGGGCTCTGGCGTCGCCGCAGAGCCGCTGGCGCGACGACGGGGGCCGCCCGCTCGAGCGTCTGCCCAAAGACTCGCCGACGGGGGCCTACCGGGCGAGCTTCTTCGTTGCGCGCGGCTACAGGGCGAGCGAGCCTTGGACGAACATCTTCCAGCTCAAGGAATCCTACCTCGACGACTCAGGCGCCTCGCGGCAAGACCCTCAGTGGTGGCTCAACATCAGTCCGGCCGGCCAGTGGAGCTCAGCGGCGGCGCCCGGATCACGCCCCGACGCGCCCGTGCTCCACGTCAACCATTGGGGGCAGGATTACTCGAGCTACCGGCCGAGCCTCCGGCTCGTGCCGCTCGGCCGCTGGTTCGAGATCAGGGCGGAGATCTTCGCCGGCGAGCGGATCGACTGGTACCTCGACGACGAGCTCTTCGACCGCTCGGTTCAAGGTGAGTACCCGATCGGCTTCTCGAAGTCCCGTCCCACGGGGTGGACCTTCGGTGTCGGTCACTACGACGGTGTTGGAGCGCTATGGGTCGATGACGCGTCCTTCGCCTCCCCCACGCCAAGCCCGTAGGGCAAGGGCGGTGCGAGGTCGCCCCAAGGCAAGGAACCCAAGGTATGCTTGGGCAGTCCCGAGTGTCGCCCTCCCCCGACTCGCACGCGCCGAAGATGCGCAGGTTCGGCCGGTGTGCTCGTGTCCAAACGCTTCATTCGCCTGAGGAGGCCGGTGGGCTCGGCGGGCGATGCGCCGCTCGCCTGCGTCATCGGAGACCTAGACCTCGTGCGTCCCCTGGGACTCGCCGGGATTCGCGCGGCGGTCGTCGCGCCGCCGGGAGAGCCCGTCTCCTATTCGCGCTTTGCCCACGCCCGACCCGACTGGTTCGACCCGTGGACCGAGCCGGACGCCCTTGTGGACGAGCTCATGCGCTTCTCGGACACCCAGAGCGCCCCGCCGATCCTGTTCTACGAGGGCGACGGTGACCTCCTCCTCGTCTCGCGTAACCGCAAGCGACTGCGCGAAGGCTTTCGGTTCGTCGTGCCAGACGCCGAGCTGGTGGAGAATTTGGTCGACAAGCGGCGCTTTCAGGCGCTAGCCGAGCGCCTTGGCCTCCCGATACCCCGCATCTACAGGGCGGAGCCGCCGCTCGATGAGCTCGAGCGGAACCTGCCTCTGCTCGTCAAGCCGCTGACACGCCGCAGCGATCGCTGGTCGCCCGCGATACCTTGGGCCAAGGCGGTGCGCGTCGATACCGCGGGCGCCCTGCGCGAGCTCTCGAGAAGCCTGGATGAGGCCGGAGCCGAAGCGGTCGTCCAAGAGTTCGTCCCAGGTCCGGAGACCCGCATCGTCACCTATCACACCTACGTCGACCACAACGGTGAGACCGCGGCCGAGTTCACGGGCCGAAAGCTCAGGACGTACCCTCGCGAGTACGGCCACAGCACCGCCATAACGGTAACCGCGCTCCCCGACGTGGCCGAGCTCGGCCGGGAGATAGTCCAGCGGCTCGCGCTCCGAGGTGTCTGCAAGGTCGACTTCAAGCGTGCTCCCGACGGCACCCTCCGGCTGCTCGAGGTCAATCCTCGCTTCAACCTCTGGCACCACCCCGCCGCGATCGCAGGCGCCAACCTACCCGCTCTCGTCTACGGCGACCTTGTCGGCGTGCGGCGCTCGGCTGGCATCCGGTCCCCCACCCGCCAGGTTGGGTGGGTCTGGCCGACCAAGGATGCGCGAGCGGCCCGCGCGTCCGGCCTCTCCATGGCTCGTTGGGTTCCGTCTGTCGTCACCTCGCGAGCAAAGTCGACCCTCGCCTGGGACGATCCGATGCCGTTCATGCGTGGAGTCCTCCTCCCAGCCCTCGATCGGCGCCGGCACGGCGCCTCCTCCGCCGCGGCTCCGGCCGCCAGAGCTCCAGCGGGGCGCTGAGCTCGCGGCGACGCGAAGGCGAATCGGCTCGACAGACGTGCGCCTCGGCGTCCTCTCCGACATCCACGCAAACCTCCATGCGCTCGAGGCCGTGCTCGAAGCGCTCGAGGGAGAGTGGGTCGACGAGTACCTCTGCATGGGCGACCTGGTCGGCTACGGGCCGTTTCCCAACGAGTGCGTCGCGGCGGTGGAGCGCCTCGGCATTCGCTGTGTCGCCGGCAACCATGACCTGATCGCCCTCGAGCAGCTCTCAGACGACGGGTGCGTGAAGCTCGCTCGGGACACCCTGCGGTGGACGCGCAGCGTCCTGAGCGACGACGCCCGACGCTTTCTCGAGAGACTCCCACGGGTCGCCGTCATGGACGTGATCGTGATGGCCCACGGCTCCCTCGACGACCCGACATGCTACGTGCGCCGGCCCGGCGACGCGGCGATGCAGCTCGACCACCTGGCCAGGGAGCATCCTCGCGCCGAGGTGCTGCTGCTCGGACACACCCACAGCCAGATCGCGGTTGTCGAAGGGGGCAGGGTGCCGAGGACCCGGGGGGGGACCGTGGGGATCGCCGGTGCGCGGCGGGCCCTGTTGAACCCGGGCAGTGTCGGGCAATCGCGAGAGCGCGCGGCCCGCGCGCGCTTCATGGTGCTCGACCTCGAGCGTAGGGAAGCGACCTTTCACGCCCGCCGCTACGACGTCCAGGGCTGCCGGCGGGCACTTCGCGATGCCGGCTTGCCCACGGGTGCTGCGCACATCAAGCCGGCGCCCTTCAGGACTCGTGCAGGAGCCCTGAGGCGCCGCCTCGGGCGCCGGTCTCGATAGGCCCGGCTTACCGCCCGAAGCCTCGAGTGGGCTGTCGTCTCCTGCCGGGGCTCGGCTGGACGCATGATCGAGCCTGCCTCGCTGAGCTCCAGCGACGGGCAGCACCTGCCGAGCAACGTGATCAGTGCGCTCTTTCCGCCCCCGACCGGCGCACGCACCTATGGTCACCCTCACTGCACTTTCTGCCGTCGTACGAACATCCCGGCGTCTGCTCATCGGCGCCGCCCTGACCGCTGCGTTGACCGCCCTGCTGTCTCTACCAGGGCCGGCGCAGGCAAGGGGGGAGCGAATCGAGATCGACGCCCCGGCGAACGATCGGGTCTCCGGTAAGATCCGCTACTCGGCCAGGGCCACGCGCGGCGCTGTACGAGTCTCGTTCTACATAGACGGTCGGCGGTGGTGGCTGGACAGGGCGCCGAAGTGGCAGTTCGGACGGAGTGGCGTGCTCGACACGAGCAGGCTCGCCCCGGGACGCCATCGACTCATGGTCTACGCTCGCTTTCGAAACCGTAGACTGGTGGGGGACTCGACTACCGTGTCGGTGGTTCGAGCATCGACACGGCCTCCGAGCGATCCGGCGCCTAAGCCTCCCGCACCGAGGTCTCCCGCGTGGGCCGCGAGCTTCGAGAACGGGAGCTTCTCGGAGTGGACGTGGTGGAAGCGAGACGATGGCTGCTCCTCGTCCGTCGTCGACGCCGACAGCGCCGG
>JACCTJ010000087.1 GCA_013812485.1 Thermoleophilaceae bacterium | reverse complement strand
GGCCGCGACATCCTCGGCGAGTATCTCCGCCATCGTCTCCGGGGCGGGCGTCACCGCCGCCACGGCTACTCGCCGATGAGCGGTCGCCATCGCTTCTTTCGCCCGCGCCGCCACCGAGGGGTCGAGGTCAAGAGTTGCGGCTGCTGCCTGCCGATTCCGCTCGGCGTGCTGGGCGCAACCGGACTGACTCTCCGCCTCCTACTTCGATCGAGGTCCTAGATGTTCGCCTTGTTCTCGAACCGACTCGGCTGCTTCGGCTCGCTGCTCGTCTCGCTGGTCGGGACGCTCATCCTGCTCGCCATCCTCTTCCTGATCAACAGCAACTAGGTCCGAGAAGGGCGAGTCTGCGTCGCGGCTCCTGACGCCGAGGAGGTTCTCCCTGGAACGAATGGTGCGCCACGGCGAGCGCCGCGGTGGCCGCCTCGCGAGCCGTTAGCGCGATCAGACGACCGCGAGGACCACGACGGTGGCGTCATCCTCGAGCGGCCGCGGCGAGGCCGCCCCGACCGCGTTCTGGATCGAGCGCGCGGTGGCCGCTGCCGACACGCCGCGTGCCTGGGCGACCGCCCCCTCGATGCCGGCCAGGCCAAAGGGCCTGTCCCCCTTCCCGCGCCGTTCGAATACTCCGTCGCTGTGGAGGATCACCCGTTCGCCCCGGCGCAGCCGGCGCTGCTCGCGACGGAAGCGGCGATCACGCCGGGACACGCCGAGGGCAGGCTCGGGCTGACTGGTGAGCTCCGCGACCGTCCCCTCCCGGGTGACGAGCAGAGGAGGTCCGTGCCCGGCACAGACCCACGAGAAAACGGAGGCGACGGCCTGCCAATGGGCGAGGACCGCGGCCACCGAGAAGTCGTCACCGAGATCGTGGACGAGCTGATGGACGGCGAGCGCCGAGCCCTCGAGACCGAGGCCGCGGCGACGAGCGGAGCGCAGCGCGCCGAGGGATACGGCGGCCCTGCCGGCTGCGAGGGGACCCTCACCCGCGGCATCCGCTATCGCAAGCCACGCGCCGTCGCGATTCTCGGCGAAGTCGAACCAGTCGCCGCCGACCTCCTTGCTGGGAAGCAGGCCGCCGGCGAACTCGCCTCCCGCGACACGGGCGATGCGCGCGGCCGGAAGCAGGTTCAGCTGCATCTCCGCGGCGGGGGTCGTCGCTCGGCGCCGACGGACGCCCTCGAAGACGTCGGTGTAGCCGTTGGCGAGCTCGAGCGCGGCGGCGCCCTGCCGGGCGATCTCGGTCAGAGGGTTACGAGGCGTCCCGACGGCGACCAGCAGCCCGGTGGCGCGGCCCCGCAGCCAGAGAGGCGCGGCCACGCAGCCGGGAAGCTCTGCCTCGAGGTGCGCGTAGAGGTCGGGGAGGCTGTCGGGGGCGATCTCCTGACCGAGGCCGAGGGCGACCTCGAGACGCGCGGGCAGGTCTGCCTCGTCGCCGGCCAGGCGCAGCAGCCCCGAGCCGTCCACGTCGATGAGATAGAGCGCCACCGGCACCCCCGCCGTCCGCCTCGCCTCCGCCACGAGCTGATCGGCCACCAGATGCGGTGGTACCTCGTCGAGGACGTGGATGGCCTCGAGCGCAAGCGGCTCGGCGCGACCCAGCTGCCCGGGGGGCTTGAGCGCGGCCGAGCCAGGAGCAGACGGCGGGGCCGCGCCCGTCGCACCGGCGGCGGGCGACAGCGTGGCCTCTTCGCGCGGCTCGGAGGAATCTGAAGCCGCCCGCGCTCGCTCCTCGGCCACCCATCGGACCAGCCGCTCGCGATTCGGGAAGTGGCGGTGCAACGTCGACCGGCTGATCCCCGCCGCCGCCGCGATCTCCCCCATCGGCACACGCGGATCTCCCTCGAGAAGCGCCTGGGCCGCGCTCACGATTCGCTCCCGGCTGCGTCGAGCATCGGCGCGACGCGGCGGTGGGCCGTCGCGGTCGGAGCCGTGGGAGGAGGCGTCTTTACCGGCGCTCGCTTGACTCATACGTGTCTCATGCTACCGGCTAGATAGTACGGAAGTGTTGCGGTTCAATGGCTCAACACCGGTCGCGGGCTACTTGCCCTCGCTAAGCGATGCTACTATGTTCCATATGCCTCGGCCTGGGGCGGGGAGAAGCACGAAGTCAGCCCGCCCCGGAGCCGCCGGTCGAGAAATACCCGAGATCTGGAGCCGTGCCCGTGAACCTGCTTCGACACATGGCTATGGACTACGTCGCGCATCGCCTCTCGGGCGA